>SVMQ01000109.1 GCA_015067375.1 Oscillospiraceae bacterium
GCATCTGCACTTTGAGACCCGTGTTGGCGGCGTGGCTCAGGATCCGTTCGGCTATACATACGAATATGTGTAAGCAGGCGGCTGGATCAAATTGCATACAACAAGGGGCGGAATATGTTTCCGCCCCTATATTATTGCAAAAGGGCGGATCACTCTCCGCCCCTTTGTTATTCGATCCTTGTTCCGTTATTGCGGTCACGGCAAGCCGTGACCCTACGGGATGTGCCGTCACGGGTATGGTATGGGTCATGGTATGGGTCATAGCACGCTATGACCCTACAGACCCTGCAGACCCTACAGACCCTGCAGACCCTACGACCATGCAGACCCTCCAGACCCTACAAACCCTCCAGACCCTACGACCCTACGACCATGCAGACTATGTGAAACCACGCGGCCGCGCGTTATCTTGCGTACTCGGCTCTGCCTGTCTTGAAGAGGTTTCCACCCTCGCTGTCGATGGCAACGATCAGCGGAAATTTGTCGAACTTAAGCTTTTTCACGCTCTCACAGCCAAGATCCTCGAACGCTATCACATCACATTCGGTTATGCACTTGCACGCAAGCGCGCCTGCACCGCCTATCGCACAGAAGTACACCGCGCCGTTGCGTTGGATAGCATCGCATACCGCGTCGGAGCGCTCGCCCTTTCCTATCATCGCGGATAGTCCCATATCCAGAAACAGCGGCGAATACACGTCCATCCTGCTTGATGTGGTGGGGCCGCATGAGCCTATCGCCATGCCGTCCTTTGCGGCAGTGGGGCCTGCATAGTAGATAGCAGCGCCGTCAAGCTCGTAGGGCAGCGGCTCTCCACTGTCGATACACGCCTTGATGCGCTTGTGTGCCGCGTCGCGCGAGGTGTACACCGTGCCGCTCAGCAGCACCTTGTCACCTGCACGCAGAGTGCGCGCCTTTTCTTTAAGCTCGCTTGTGTTGAGTTCTATCATTTCAGTACATCCTTTGTAACAATGCTAAGAGCCGAACAGTGTCGGCTCTTTTTTATTCATAGTATTATCAGAAACCGCCGAAGCCGCCGAACATATCGCCGCTCATATCGTCATCCGAAGAATCGCTGCTCGAACCGAAGTTCCAGATAGACGAATCGTCAGCAGAGGGTGCTGCAGGATCAGCAGGCGCTTTCTCTTCTGCTGCAGGCTTCGATTCAGCCGCAGGAGCGTCATCTCCGACATTGCCCGACTGCTCCATAGCCTCAAGCTGCTTCTGCAGGTCTGCCCACGGATTGGAGCTGTCAGAGCTGCTGTCAGTGGAGGTGACCGCTTCCACATCGTCATCCATGGATACGCTTGCAGCAGGTGCCATGCTGTTGAGCGCCGCCTCAGCCTCGCGCAGAGCCTTCATCAGGTCGTCCTCGGAGCTTGGCTCTTCCTCCACGTCATCCATATCAAGGTCGGTGTTGATGGGCTTGACTGCAAATGCCTCCTCGGCTGCCTTGATGGTCTCAAGCAGCGACTCGTTGAGGTCTCCCATAGAGCCTGAGGGCATGGTCTGCGACAGCAGATCGTTGTCGAACGAGTCGTTGTATGCAGCCTCCGCAACGTCGGACACATCAAGCGGCTTGATCTCCTCTACGATCTCATCATCGGCAGCAGGCTCGAAATCGTCGGTCAGCTCCTCTACCTTGATATCCTCGCCGCCCTTGAACAGATCCTCGCCAAAGAGGTTCTTCTGCTCGGGATTAACAAGGGGAACAGCGTTCTCCTTCTCGTTGTTGTATATGGTCTGGGCAAGCTCATTGCCGCCCCATGCATCGTCAAATGTGGCAAGCTCATCGCTTGGCTCAGCTGCAGGCATTGCGTCAACAGCAGGAACATCGGATGCGCTCTCGGGCTGTGCTGCAGGCTCTTCAGCCGCTTCCTCAACGGGTGCAGGCTCTTCTGCTGCTTCTTCAACGGGAGCAGATTCTTCTGCGACTTCCTCAACAGCAGGCTCTTCCGCCTTTTCCTCTACGGGAGCAGGTGCAGCCTTGACCTCAACGGGAGCAGGCTTTGCAGCAGGCGCTTCTATCACAGGCACCTCAATGGCAGCGACCTCTGTGCCAAGCAGCTCGGCAGCGGACTCGCTGACGGTCTTGTAGCTTGCAGAGATAGCGTCAAGCTGTGCCTTTAGAGCTTCAAGGAATTTTTCGTTGTTGCTCTGCACGGCAGCGCGCTCAGCCTCCGCCTGTGCGATGATGGCAGCAGCCTTTTCATTCGCTTCGTCTATTATAACCTGAGCGTCGGACTTTGCCTTGTCGATGACCTCGGTATAAGCCTTCTGAGCCTCGGCGCTTACGCCCTTTCCGCTGATGAGCATATCGGACATCTTCTTGCGCTCGTCCTCAAGCTCTTTCTTGGCAGCGTCAAGGTCGGTCTTGTATTTTACGGCTCTCTCCTGCTCGATAGAAAGCTGCTTGTTGACCTCGGCAAGCTTCTCCTCGCCTGCCTTTTCGGCTGCCTTTATGCGGTCGTCCGCTTCCTCAGCGAGCTTTAAGGCTTCCTCGGTCTTTTTATTGTTAGCCTTCATGTCCTCTTCCATGGACTTCATCTTCTTGCGGACATCGCTTATGTAAGTGTTTACCTCATTTTTATCAAAGCCGCCTACGGCAACCGTCTTAAATCCGCCATCTCCAACAGCCATTCTGCATTTCCTCCTGAGTATGAAATAGTATGTAAATAACAGAGTAAAACAATGATAAAGTACATGATTTTACCGCTATACATCATTATATCATAAAAAACCCATTTATACAAGTGTTTTAGCAAATTTTATAAATCCGTAGATTTTAAAAGCGGAATTTTGTAAGAATATCCAAACACAGAAAGTTTTTTTTGTGATAATTATAGATTTTCGATGCTGAAAGGCGATAAAATCAGAAAGGCTGTTGTAATTTGAGCAAAGAAAGTGTATAATAGACCTACAGAGTTATGGCAGTGCGTCCGAGCGCCACTGCCGACCGTGTTCCGCGCGTGCGGAAAAGAGGAGGTTAGATAATCCATGATAGATAAGACCATGACGTTCTCTGTTCATGACGACAGAGAAAATGAGATGAAAGAGATACTGACGACTGTTTATGACGCGCTCAAGCAGAAGGGCTACAACCCCATAAACCAGCTGGTCGGCTATATCCTGTCGGAGGATCCTACATACATCACCACCTTCAACAATGCTAGGGGTCTTATCCGCCACATCGACCGCGACGAGCTGCTTCAGGTGCTTGTCAAGTCCTACCTCGCAGATTGATATGACAGCGATGCTGCCCCGTTTTTACGGGGCAGTTTTTTTGAGCATCATGAACAAAATGTTAAAACCCCGTTGACATATATTTAAATATGTGTTAAAATAATCGTGTTCTACAAATAAAAAGGAGTGGTCTGATTGAAGCTGAACTGGAACACAAAATACACCACGATCGCTGCATATTGCCTTATCGTGATCTTTATTTCGATACTTTTCGTTGTGCTGATATTCAAGTATGAATTCTTTGCCGCCAAGCTGTCCTGGCTCATGGGCGTGCTTGCGCCGATCATCATAGGACTGGTGGTGGCGTATATCCTGAATCCCCTGATGATGTTCTTTGAGAATAAGCTCTTCGGCAAGATCCGCGACCAAAAGGTCGTACTCAAAGACCCCAAGGCTGAAAATGCGGACAAGCTCATCGCCAAAAAGACAAGGTTCAGAAAAAAGCTTGCAAGAGCGCTGGCTATCATAGTGACCTATATCGTGATATTCGCGCTGCTGACTGCGCTTTGTGTTGCAGTGCTGCCGAACGTTGCACAAAGCATCGTCGATCTCACTCAGCAGATGCCGCAATATATCTCAAATCTCGAAAAGTACCTGCAGGATCTGTTCAAGAACAATCCCAGCATCTCCATGTTCGTGTCTGAAGAGTTCAGCGAGCTCAGCAATATCCTCATGAAGGTCACAGAATATATTGAGCCTATGGCTACCGACATCATCGGCACCGTTTCGTCAGGTCTGTTCGGAATGATCGCAAGCGTTTTCGTTGCACTCAAGAACGTTCTGGTCGGCTTCATCATCGCGATATACCTGCTGATCGGCAAGGAGCGTCTGCTCGCTCAGGCACGCAAGACGTTCTTTGCACTGTTCAAGAACGATAACTGTCAGCGCGCTCTGGCGGTAGGCGCAAAGACCCACAACATCTTCACGACCTATATCAACTCCAACCTGCTGGATGCGTTCATCATCTTCGCGGCTATGATGGTCGGCACTACCCTCATGGGGATCCCCTATGCGACCCTCGTTTCCGTCGTATGCGGCGTTACGAACCTGATACCGTTCTTCGGCCCGTTCATCGGCGCTATTCCCTGTGCTGTGCTGATAATCCTCGTTGACCCGATAAAGGTCGTGTGGTTCGCACTGTTCGTGCTGGTGCTGCAGCAGCTGGACGGAAACCTTATCAAGCCGCTGCTGTTCGGAGAATCCACAGGTCTGCCTGCTATCTGGGTGCTGGTGTCCATACTCGTGTGCGGCGGTCTGTTCGGCATGGTGGGTATGCTGCTGGGCGTGCCTGTATTCGCGGTCATCTACCTGCTGTTTGCTGAGTTCGTTTCCACAAAGCTCAAAAAGAAGCACCTGCCCACGGATACGGATAAATTCCACGACATCTCGATGTATAACAAGGAGTATGCGGAGCCTGAGGAGTCCGCGGCTGAATAACAACAACAGGGCGGATATCCTCCGCCCTGCTCTTTTATATCCTGCAGCACACGGAAACGTGCGCTTTTACACCAAAGGGACGGAATATATCCGCCCCTCAGCTTGTCGAAAAACCTAGTTTATGCCCGCACAGCGGGCTTTTTTAATAACTTTTTTGGTGTGGCTTTGCCACACCAAAAAACACTTCTATCCGCACAACTGTGCGAATTGGCGGCTATGCTGCCAATGAGTGCGGGCAGTGCGGATGTTTCGGCGGAAAAGTCCCAACGGGACTTTTTCGACGGTCTTAGGGACGGAATATATCCGCCCCTCTTGTTTTTTACTTATCATTCTGAGTTACTACCCTGTTTCTGCCCGACCCCTTGCCCTCGTAAAGCAGCGCGTCGGCGTGGTTGATGACCGCCTCGGCGTTGTCGGCGCACTTAGTATCGGCTATTCCGAATGTCATAGTTACCGCGATACGGCTGCCCTCAAAGCTGAACTCAGCAGCGCGTATATCGTCCAGCAGGGCACGCACTATCTCTGCCGTCTGCTGTGCGCTGTGTGACGCGAACACCATAAGGAACTCCTCGCCGCCCCAGCGCGCCGCATATCCGTCATTCTCATGACAGCAGCGCTCCAGCAGCTCTGATATCTTCACCAGCACATAGTCGCCTGCAGCGTGTCCGTATGTATCGTTTATCTTCTTGAAATAGTCGATGTCGCCCATAACGACGGAGAAGCCCTCGCTGTCGCTGATGGAGAGGTTGTCCATGTAGCATTTGCAGCTGCGCCTGTTGGACAGCTTCGTAAGCGGGTCGCGCTCCACCATGTCACGAAGATTTTTGCGCACCGTTTCGATATGCACGCTCACCTCGCCTATCTCGTCGCGGCGCTTCATTATACGCTCGGGTAGCCTTGCCGTGAAATCACCCTCCGCAAGCTTTGCAAGCTGCTTCTTGATGTCGCTGAAATCCGCAAGCATCCTACGCGCTCCTATAAAACACAGACCAAGCGCGACGAAGAGCGTTACCAACGCAAGCACGATGAACCTCACGGTCGCGTCACTTGCTGACGCGGTCGCGCTGTCAAGCGGCTTTCCCGCAAACAGCATACCCATTATCCTGCCGTCATCGCGCACTATCGGCTCGTAGTAGCCCATGTAGTACACGCCGTTTACCAGAACCTTGCTGCTGAGATACTCGCCGCCGCCATGCAGAACGTTCTGCGTAACATCCTGTGCCGCTTTTGTTCCCACAGCGTAGCTTCCGTCGATGTTCTGCACGCTGGTGAACACACGCGTATCCTCAAAGAACAGCGTATAGTCGATATCATCCTCGCAGTCGATGTAGCCGATGATGCGCACGAAATCCTCCGCACCTATGATCTTGTCGCCTGCCGAGCAGACCTCTCCGTCATAGCTCAGGTCGCCGTCATACTCCGCATAATATAGATTGCCCAGCGTGCGGCCTGCGGTGTGTATCTCGGAGATTATGCCATCCTCCTTGGCGTTATATATCATGATCGCGCCTGCCGTTATGATGACAGCGCCGAGCAGAATGCCGCTTATCACTATCATTAGCAGTATCTTGTTGACCATGCTCTGCCGATATCTCACTTCAACATCCCCTTATTTTTTATTTCTCTGTCAGCTCCTGCACGAGCTGCTTGAAATGCCGTCCGCGCTCCTCAAAATTCTTGTAGAAGCCGTAGCTTGCCGCCGCGGGACTAAGCACCACGCGCTGCTTTGCACGTCCATGCGCAAGCTTTACCGCGTCCGCCAAGTCGCGCGCCTTTACAACGCCGATGCGCTCGTTATCAAGGCTCGTGGCGATGCGCCAGCCGCTGTCGGGCAGCAGTATCACGTTAGCCACAGCGCCAGTGTTGAGGTATTCCGTCAGCTTGGTGTAGGATATCCCCCTGTCCATGCCGCCTATTATAAGCACGTCACAGCCGCCCACAGCCTCCACCGCCGCTATTGCAGCCTCGGGGATGGTGCAGATGCTGTCGTTAATATAGTCCACTCCGTCTATCGTTGCGACCTGCTCAAGACGATGCTCAAGACCTGCGAAATCGGGCAGCGCTCCAAGGCACTTGTCAATGTCCGCGCCTGCGCTTGCTGCCGCCTGCAGAGCCACAGCTATGTTGTAGCGGTTGTGCTTGCCCAGCAGTCTTGTGCGCACTGCAGCAGCAGGTATCACGCGGTCGGGCAGCATTATATCTCCGCCGTCAGTCATGATGTCGCCGCTGCCGCCGAAGCTTGCAGTAATCACCTTGCCGCGCAAGCCGTCGGGTATGCAGTCGCTGTTGATAATAGCAATGTCGCCCTCACTCTGAAAGCGCACGATATTCTCCTTTGCCGCCTTGTACGCCTCAAAGCCCGTGTAGTGGTCGAGATGCTCGGGGAATACATTGAGCAGCACCGCGGTCTGCGGCGAATGCTGCACGAATTCAAGCTGATGACAGGACAGCTCGCACACCGCGACGGTGTCGGGCTGCATCTCCTCAAACCGCTCCAGCGGCGGCACGCCGATGTTGCCGATAAGCATGGTGTCCATGCCGCTTGCTCTGAGGAAGTGATGTATC
>SVMQ01000110.1 GCA_015067375.1 Oscillospiraceae bacterium
AGCCTCTGCCGCAACCGATACTACCGTAAAGCTGAGTAGTTCCTCGCTTACAGTAGCGGTAGGCGAAGCGCGGACTATCACGCTGAAAAATGCAGAGGGTACGGTTAAATGGTCATCCTCTGACAGTACAGTTGCTACTGTAAAAGCAGGAAAGATCACAGGCAAAAAAACAGGTACAGCAACTATAACAGCAAAGTATGCTTCAAAGAGCTATTCCTGCAAGGTGACGATCACCAGATTCCGCATGACGGGAAGATCTTCTATGGAAGTCGGTGACGCTGCCACTTTCAAGGTAATAGGCAGAACAAAAGGCAAGACAGCCACATGGTCTACCTCAGACGCTTCTGTAGCAACGGTAAGTAAAAACGGAAAGGTGACGGCACACAGATCTGGCACGGTAAAGATCTCAGTAAAAATAGACGGACTGCGTATTACAAAGACCGTCAAAATAAAGGGCTTTTCGATAAATGTGACAAAACGCGAACTCAGCAAAGGACAGTCGCTGCAGCTCAAATGCACTGATGCGCCCAAGGGTACTATAGTATGGACAAGCTCAAACACAGCAGTCGCCACTGTTACAGCTAACGGCAAGGTAAAGGCGGTGGCCAAAGGAAAAACTACTATCACAGCCACAGCAGGCGGCAAAAAAGCGACCTGCATCATAACTGTAACTGATACTCAGCTTCCCGTTCCCTGCAACAGTTATCCCGTGATAAGAAGCGATGTGACTATCGACGATATTATCGGCGGTCTGAAAAAAGGAATGTCAGGCGCAGAGGTAGCAAAGGTCAAGGGAATAGATCCCGATAAAACTTATACAAACAAATATACCGACGGAACGATCGAAGTAAAGGACAGCATTTTTAATGATGACGGATATACCGTGTATGAGCGCAAGTATGATTTCACATACGGCAACAGCTACATGGGTCTGGTGAAAATACAATACTACACGACCAAAAGCAATGGACTGACGAGAATATATCTGTTGTTCAGCGATGGGGTCACAATGTCTCATTTCTGGGACGCAGATAAATATAAGGAGTACTATAGAACCGCACAGGCAAGCAATGAGCTTTATGATATGCTCTCTGACTCCTCGGAATGGAGCTTGCTCCTGCCGCTGAATACTACCACAAACACAAGCACTGTCACGATACAGACGGCATCTTTTATGAACGATGATATGACTGCGGGCTACACCTATATGTTTGACGGGGGTACCTATGGCATAGTAATAAGCGAAGCTATACGCATCGACCTGTAATTAATGACTATTACCGATATATATGTTTTTTACGCAGGAGTACCCCTCCTGCGTTTTTTCTATCGTTCATAGTCTGCTGTCGGTAGCCTTTGTACCTGTCGCCTGATATGGATTTATGCATATAATATATAATAAATAACATAATTTCGACATTTGTTACAATTATCTTTCTAAGGTGTTGCTTTTAATGATATTTTATGTTATACTATTAACAAAGTAAAAACATCAATTTCCGACAGGAGTATTCATGACTATTAATATTGAAAAACTTAATCTGTCAAGCTCTCTGAAATACAGGTCGATGTTTATTGCGGGCGGCATAATACATTGTTGCTTTTTATTGTGCTTTGTTTTTCTCAGGCTCATGCCACTCGTTTATGTCAATATCGGAAGTGTGCTGCTGTATATCATCGGTGCTGTGTTCAGTGTTGATAAAAAGGGCATGATGCGCTATGGATGGATAATTGCATTTTATGTTGAGATCATGTTCCATGCCGTGCTTTGCACGCTGCTGCTTGGCAATAATGTAGGCTTTCATCTGTATTCGCTCGTCATCATACCTATGAGCATCTATGTGCTTTTTTTCAGCTGCAGGCTTGAAAAGTTTCTGATAACGTTCCTGACATTTGTTGTCGGGTCGGCAGCGATGGTGGCAGGCTCATTTGTTGTGCTGGGTAAAACACAGAGTCTTCCATACTATCCGCTGAGTTATGATGAAACAGAGCGCCTGCGCATGATGAATCTGGTGTTCGTTGCGATAATGCTGGCTGTATTCTCGCTGCTGTTTGCGGTGGAGATATACATACTGGTGCAGCATCTGAATGACTCTAACCGTCGCCTTGAATATACCGCGACGCATGACGAGCTGACCGGACTCTACAACCGCCGCAGTATCAAGCCGCTGTTTGAAAAGCTTGAGGCAAGCGGTGAGCCGTACTGCATAGCGCTTGGCGACATCGATGACTTCAAAAAGGTGAATGACACGCACGGACATGATGCAGGCGACCTTGTGCTCAAGACCGTTTCTTCGCTCATCATGGATGGAATACAGTGGGATGACATTGCCTGTCGCTGGGGCGGCGAGGAGATACTGGTCATCCTCCGCGGCAGTTATGACGACTGTTATGCCCGTATGCAGGCGATACATGAGCATATCCGTGCCGAAAAAGTCTGTTATACTGACAGGCAGATAGGCGTTACGATGACCTTCGGCTTCTCTGACGGCAGGAGCGAAAAGGGCAGTGACGCGCTTATCTCAGCGGTGGACAAAAAGCTTTATCACGGCAAAAAGAACGGCAAAGATCAGATAGTTAAATAAAGAACTCCCTCCTATGGTATGCAGACCACAGGAGGGAGTTTTGTTGTTATAGATATGGGATCATAGCTTTTTTTCGTAGTCCTTAGCGGCAAGACGCTTGAGGAAATCCTCGCCGCACATCGGTCTGTCGTAGAGGTAGCCCTGTACCATCGTACAGCCTATGTCCTTGAGAAGCTTTGCCTGTTCGACTGTTTCAACGCCCTCGGCGATAGCCTTCATGCCAAGCTCGTTGACCATGTTGATGATGTTTCGGACAACTATCTCGTCGGTCTTGCTGTGGCTGCGCATGATATTGTCGAGGAAGGATTTGTCCAGCTTGACAACATCGAACATAAAATCCGTCAGCAGATTCAGCGAGGAATAGCCCGTGCCGAAGTCGTCTATCGAGGTAACTACGCCGTTGTGCTTCATTTCGCTTACAAGCGCTTTGAATGCGTTGTAGTCGCTGAAGTCAGACATCTCCGTAAGCTCTATTTCGATATAGCGCGTGTCAATGTTGTATTTTCTGATAACGGACAGGATATCCTGCGCGATATTAGGATTGTGCAGATGTGTTTTGGAGAAGTTTACCGATACGGTGACAGGCTCCAGTCCCTGCTTTATCCATTCGTTGATGTCGCGGCATACGTTTTCCAGCATATAGAAGTCCAGTGCGCACACATTTCCGTCACGCTCGAAAAGCGGAATGAACTCCATGGGCGGAATTATTGCTCCGTCGCGCTTCCAGCGCACCAGTGCCTCACAGCCGCACATCCTGCTGGTGTTAAGGTCTACCTTTGGCTGGTAGTACACCATAAACTCACGATCTTTCAGCGCTGTGGGGAATGCGGCTGTCAGCGTATGCTCGCGCTGCAGCTTTTGCATTATCTCGGGCGTGAATGTGACAGCGTCGGCGGTGGGGGAGCGGCGTGCGTTGCTTGCGGCGGTGGAGATGCAGTTCATTACGAATGGCATCTTGTCGCCTTGCTGTATATAGTATACACCGATATGTGCGCCTATGGTAAAGGGGATGACAGAGCTTTCAAGTGCGACCTCTATAAGCGCATTTTTGAGATAAGAGATCATCTCGTCGGTACGTTCTTTTCTGATCAGCAGTGTGAAATTATCGCCGCCAAGACGCGCAGCGAATTCGCCCATGTGCAGCTTTTCATGAAGTGCGGCGGCATAAGCCTTTATTGCGATATCGCCGTTTTTGCTGCCTATCTGGCTGTTGACGCATCGGAAGTTCTTCAGGTTGAAGTACATCGCGGTGTATTCGTGCAGCTTGTTCTGACCGAAAAGCTCGTTGCCTATCGCAAGGAAGCCCATGGTGTTCGGCAGCTTTGTCAGTGCGTCGGTAGAAAGCGAATTTCTGAGGATCTCGGTAAGTCTGGCGCGTCCGAAAAGAACATAAAGACACCTGTGCAGAAAACCGATCTGCGCCTTTTCGTCTTCGTTCCACTCATAGCCGCTCTCAGCACGGGAGGTGATGACCGCAACGCCGTTATCTCCTGTTGAATACTCGTTTCTGACTGTGCTTTCGCTGCAGCCGTTCTTAGAGATGTACAGCTCCTTTGTCAGGGTCACGCCTTTTTCATTATAGGGCATCGGCGGAGAGCTAAGCTCGCACAGCATCGTACCCAGATGCAGGTCGGGCGCGATATGTACAAGCTCTGCGCGGATCGGATCTGTAAGCGCCTCCATCGGAAGCCCTGATCTCTCAACATTATCATAGAATTTTCTGAATCTTTCACTGCATAGAATAATCTCCATGATGTGCCTCCTGATTTTTGTATCCTGATTATAGTTTATCACTTTTATTACAAAACGTCAATATGCTTTTTTTGCAAAATGTCTAAAAAAGGGTGTGTAATGGTATTGTTAATTTATAATCATTGACATTTTGCATAAATGGTGATATAATATAAATGTAATTATTTAGCATTATTCAACAGTTGTCTATATTTATCGGAATTGGATGTGCTTGGTGATTAACTTTTATATGTTGAAAGCGGAGGTTTTGGAAAATGAAAAAGATGGCTCAGTCAACAAAGGCGCGCCTGCTGCTAATTGTTGCAATGATAATGCTCGTAGTTGTGACAATAAGCTCGCTCGTGCTTGGAAATGTCAACAGTACGCTTGAGAATACCCTTGAGGACAGATATCAGCTTTATGTCGGCGCTGAGAATTACAGAAATGCATCCGAGCTGCTGACAAGGCAGGCGAGAATGTACGCTACCACAGGCGACACTGTTTACTACGACGCCTATATGGAGGAGATAAATACCACAAAGTCCCGCGAGACCAACCTTGAGGCGATGAAGGTCATCGGTCTGACGGATGAGGAGCTTTCCTATATGGAGAAGATCGCGGCTTGCTCCGCTGAGATGTGCCTGTATGAGGACAGATGCTTTCAGTATGTTCAGGCGGGCGATCTTACCGCCGCATCCAACGAGGTATACAGCGACGCCTACAATGCGCTTTCCGCTGAGGTGTCAGGCTACACCGATACTTTCGGTACTCTGATACAGGAAAGAGTTCAGAAGGAAGTTGACAAGATAGGAACTTATGTCTTTGTATGCGATATCGCACAGTACATAGCTATCGCTGTAACTATACTTATCCAGATCATCGTTGTGATCTTTGTATTCAGAGAGCTTATCAGACCTATCGTTGCGACCGAGAAGAAGATGAAGGATTTCGTAAGCGGCGATATCCATTCTCCGTTCAATATTCCCGTTGACAATACAGAGGTAGGTCAGACCGCTAAGGCTATCAACGACTTCCAGTCCTATCAGAAGGCTATTATCGCTGATATCAACTATCTGCTGGGCGAGATGGCAAACGGCAACTTCGTCATCGAGACCAGATGCGAGGAGAATTACAGGGGCGACTATGCAGATATTCTTGCATCCATCAGAAACATCGTTTCTACACTCAATGCTACACTGTACGATATTTACGAGACCGCAAATCAGGTAGACAGCGGCGCTTCTCAGGTGGCATCCGCTTCTATCGACCTTTCTCAGGGCGCTACCGAGCAGGCGGCTTCCATCGAGGAGCTTTCCGCTACCGTAAATGTCATTGCTGAAAAGGTCAAGGCAAACGCGAACGACGCTGTTGAGGCGAACAACAAGACAAACGACGCAGGCGCTGAGCTTTCTCAGGTAAACGACAAGATGGGCGAGCTTGTAAAGGCTATGAACGACATCGGCTCTGCTTCCAACCAGACAAAGGACATCGTAAAGATCATCGACGATATCGCATTCCAGACAAACATCCTCGCACTGAATGCCGCTGTCGAGGCTGCAAGAGCAGGCGACGCGGGTAAGGGCTTCGCGGTAGTTGCTGACGAGGTAAGAAACCTTGCAAGCAAGTCTGCAGAGGCCGTGCAGAACACCACCGCACTTATCGAGAGCATCGTACAGTGCGTAGAACTTGGCACGGGTCTTGTTGACGACGTTGCAGATAAGATGAGCATCGTTGCCAATGCCGCTGAGGAAGCTGCAGAGCTGAACATGAGAATGGCTGGCGCGTCTATGGAGGCTTCCGAGTCCATCGCACAGCTTACCATCGGTGTTGAGCAGATCTCCGATGTCGTACAGACCAACAGTGCTACATCCGAGGAAACTGCCGCAGCAAGCGAGCAGCTTTCCGCACAGGCTGACAGCTGTAAGGAAATGATTGCTAAGTTCAATCTTAGAACCTGATCGTGCATTATAACTGAATAACTGAGCGCCGTTCCTGAAAAGGGGCGGCGCTTGATATCGTTTAAGGTGATTTATAGAGCTGAATTATGAAATGTATCATATTCTTGCTGTGCGCAAAAATGAGTTGTTCGACATATTTCAGAGCTTGTTTACTTCCTGTTTTCTGTATCTAGTAAATATAACTAAAAACTTGTCTATATCAAGTATAATTGATTTTAATTTTTGTGTGTTTTGTTGAAATTGCAAAAAACTAATTGATGTTTTGAGTTAATTATGGTACAATAATAATAGAATACTATAATCTGCTCAGCTTGAATAGTCATGGCAGATATTTCGTAATGATCTCAATAATACGATGTTAGCGTGGTGAAATTCTATGATAAATAACCATAAGGTGATCGGTGTATGCGTGACCAAGGTGCAGTATCGTGCCGAGTCTACATATCTTACACACCTCAATGCTGCTGCAACAAAGCTTGGCTACAAGCTGATGATATTCAACAGCGTGGCAGACAGCGATAACTATTTTGATGAGGGCGCAAGATCTGTTTACAGCATCATAAATCACGATATAGTTGATGTACTTGTTATCTTGTCCAGCACTTTCGGTGTTAAGGAGATAGAAAAGGCGATCATCGCAAAGGCTCATGCGCACGGCACTCCCGTAATCCTTATCGACCGCGAGGACGACGGCTGCTATTCCATCGTAAAGCGTTATGGTGCCGCGCTCAAGGCGATCATCAACCATGTCATCCGCGATCATGGGGTCACGGATACATTCTTCCTTGCAGGCAGGAGAAATAACGACCCTATATCCGATTTCAGACTCAGATGCTACAGGGAAGTGCTCAAGGAGAACGGTC
>SVMQ01000111.1 GCA_015067375.1 Oscillospiraceae bacterium
ATCATCCTGTACTCGGAAGGCTCTGTGCAGCAGCCGATGAATCTCACGCCTGTTGAGGGATCGGTGCCTGCGGCGGACATTATTGCAGCGCCCGAAGCATTCTGCTTTGCAAGCTCTGTCAGCACTGTGCCTTTGCATCCGAACCACACCAGCAGATCGGCGTAGCGGTCAAGGCTGATGTACAGCACGTTTTTCTTTTCAGATGCAAGCTTTCTCGCGTATGCAGCGGAAACGGTGGTGCTGCCTGTTCCTCCGCCTGCGCCGAAAAATGCGCTGATACGGGGACATTTCAGCGGCTTGCCGCTGACGCCTGTCATGAAATTATACAGCGCGTCGGCATTGCGGTATTTGCAGAACACGGGGCGTCCTTTATGCTCATGCACGCTGTTGTTGTCGGCGAAATATGCAACAGCAAGACTGTCGGGGATGCTCAGCGGTGCAGCGGCAAATTCCATTCCGATTATCAGCGCGTTGGCTGAGAATGCGACCAGCGCATACGGCAGCTCCGTCGGGGATGCGATGTGCTGAAGCTTCAGGTCGCTGTGATGCTTCGCCATGTGCGCTCTGACATGGCGCACATATTCATGATCGGATGTGAGAAGAAGCACATTTGTGTTGTCCATGATAGATACCTCCGTGCAGCGGCATTGCTGTACACCAGATGTCGCCGTAAAATTATACAATCATTATTTATTGTACCATAATATCAGGGAAATGTCAATAAAAACCGCTGTTCTGTGCCGATGAAATGAAATGTTCCTGATGTCATTGTTTTCTGATCACGGTGTTTTCCCTCTTGCAAAAAAAGACCAATGGTGTTATAATGTTTATGCATCGATATTTAATAAGAATGAAATGGAGTGGATCGAATGTTTTGTATGAAATGCGGAAGTGCGCTGACCGACGGCGCGAAATTCTGCAACAATTGCGGCGCGCCTACAGGCTCGGAGCAACCCTTTGCACAGCCACAGCCGACCGCGGCGCAGCCCTTTGAAGAGGACGAGCGCACTGTGCTGCTTAGCACGAAGAATATACCTGCATCCAATGATACCGTAATGGCAGCTGCACCTGCAGAAGGCGTCATGCCTGCTCAGAATATGGTATCAGCGCCGATGCAGCAGGCTCGGCCTGTTCAGCAGACGGCACAGCCTGTGCCTGAACGTCCTGCGGTGCAGTATTCCCAGCCCGCGGAAAGGCCCAAGACTTCCTCGACCAAGCGCAACATCATCATACTTGTGGTGGTGCTTGTCGTGCTGATAGCAGGTGCGTTTACCGCGCTTTTTGCAACGGGTGTGATAGGCGGAAACAGCCCCGAAAAGATGCTCGAAACAGCCGAAAAGTATCTTGACGAAAAGGACTACAAACAGGCTATCATCCAGTATGAAAAGCTGCTGGAGATAGATCCGCTGAACGTTGAGGTTTATCTCGGTCTTGCGGAGGCTTATGAGGCTAACGGCGATATCGACGAAGCGATCGAGGTGCTGGAGAAAGCGCTCAAGAAGCTTGAGGACGAAAAGGATATCAAGAAGATCGAAAAGGCGCTGGCAAAGCTTAAAAAGAATGCAGAAGCCGAGGATACCGAAAATGATGGTACCTCCGAAGTGGCGGTTGCTGATCCGATAGGCCCGCCTGATATGGAGATGATCACCACTGCCGAAGTGACCACTACTACCGAAGCGCCCGAGGTTTCTGAGCCTGAGGTGCAGCTGTTCGATATGAACGGTATATATGGCGACTGGTGTGCGGAGCATTATGTGGCAAGCTTTAATGCAACTCCCGGAATAGCAAATGTAAACATCAGTCCGCGCGGTATCACTATCAAAACCCCGTTTGATGAGCTGAATTATAATGCTTCCAAAGTCACTGTTACAGAGGATGGCTTCTATATAGATGACAGAGATGCCCATGGATATCTTATTAATTTCTATTACGATGATGGCTTGCAACAGCTTACCATGTGCTTTGAGGCGGATATTTCCGATATCCAGAGCGGCTATGCTCTGCCTGGCTATGGTAATGATTACTATATGAGCAGAGGCGTTATAGAAGATGTACCCGATGAGGGCAAGGTACTCAATATCTGGTGCTGGAATGACGAGTTCCAGAGCAGAGTTAAGGAGTTCTATCCCGGTTATGTGGACAACGGCGATGGTACAGGTACGATTGGCGGCGTTAAAGTTAAGTGGACGATCAACCCCAATGCTGATAATGGATATCAGATACCCCTCGACGCTGCTTTGAAGAATCAGGACAATGTTTCTGCTGACGAGAAGATCGATATCTTCCTTATCGAGGCTGACTACGCAGACAAGTACGTAAACTCTTCCTACTCTCTGCCCGTAGCTTCTGTTGGTATCACAGACGCTGACACGGCTGAGATGTACTCCTACACAAAGGAGATCGCCACAGATAAGAATGGCGCTCTAAAGGCTGTTTCGTGGCAGGCGTGCCCCGGTCTGTTTGCTTACAAGCGCTCCATCGCTATGGTAGTTCTGGGCACAGACGATCCTATGGAAGTTCAGGAGTATGTGGCTGACTGGGATAAGTTCGACGAAACTGCAAGAAGAATGAAGGATGCAGGCTACTTTATGCTTTCGGGCTACGACGATGCATATCGCGTGTTCTCAAATAATATGTCTGCACCCTGGGTGAATGATGATAATGAGATAATCATCGATGACAGCTTACTGCGCTGGGTAGAACAGACCAAGATGTACGCAGATAACGGCTACAACAACAGAAACTGGTTGTGGTCTGAGGGTTGGGCTGTTGATCAGGGTCCCGACGGCAAGGTGTTCGGCTTCTTCTACTCTACATGGGGAATCGATTTTACACTCATGGGAAATGCAGGAGGTGCAGGCTTTGGTGACTGGGCAGTATGCTATGGCCCGCAGTCCTTCTACTGGGGCGGTACATGGCTGTGTGCAGGCTATCAGACCGACAATCCGACACTTGTGCATGACATTATGTACAATATGACCTGCAACGCTGATATTATGAAGAGCATTACTCTTGAAGTGCAGGATTACACTAATAATATGACTGCTATGGATGAGATAGCGGCATCCGATTTCCGCTCTGATTTTCTCGGCGGTCAGAATCATATAGCACTTTTTACGGAAAACGCAAAGGAGATAGATATGTCTAATATCTCTCCGTACGATCAGGGCCTGAATGAGACGTTCCAGGATGCGTTCAGGGAGTATTTCGACGGCAATGTAGATTATGATACTGCTCTTTACAATTTCTATAAAAACGCGACCACTAAGTACCCTGAACTGGTCAGACCGATAGATTAAAGGAGACAGCACAATGAGAATAGCAGTTACATACGACAACGGACAGATATTCCAGCACTTCGGTCATACCGAAACATTCATGCTCTATGACGCGGAGGGCGGAAAGGTCGTTTCCGCAAAGCCGCTTTCCGCAAACGGAAGCGGACACGGTGCGCTTGCAGGCTTCCTCAAGGACAACGATGTTGACGTGCTTATATGCGGCGGCATCGGCGGCGGTGCGCAGACAGCGCTCGCTCAGGCAGGTATCATGCTGTTCGGCGGTGTAAGCGGCAGCGCGGACGACGCGGTTGCGGCGTTCCTTACAGGAAAGCTCAGCTATGTGCCTGACATCAGGTGCGACCATCACGAGCACGCGGAGGGTCACTCCTGCGGCAGTCACGGCTGCGGCGGCAGCTGCGGAAGTCACTGATAGTTCCGCATGACAGTATAGACAGCATATCCCACGGACATTTCGTGTCCGTGGGATATTTCTTTTAAAAATGAACAAAACAAGGCGGTTTTAGTCAAAAAACTATGTTACAGTCGTTGATTGACAGCATTGCCTTATAGGAGTATAATAATAATCGCGTTAAAATATATTAAAAAAGAGGTTTGTGTTATGATAAAGAAGTACATCTCCGATCTCAAAACGGAGTTCAGGGGCTATAACGGAAAAAGCTTTGCAAAGGATGCTATGGCAGGTCTTACGGTCGCTGCGGTCGCACTTCCGCTTGCGCTGGCATTCGGTGTAAGCTCGGGCGCTGACGCTGCGGCAGGCATGATAACCGCGATCTTTGCAGGTATCGTTATCGCGATACTCGGCGGCGCTTCCTATCAGATAAGCGGCCCTACGGGTGCGATGGCGGCTATACTGCTGTCCGTTTCGGCGCAGTTTGGCATATCGGGCGTGCTTACGGCAGGCTTTCTGTCGGGCATCATCCTTATCGTTGCGGCACTGTGCAAGGTCGGCAAGCTCGTTTCGTATCTTCCGTCGCCTGTTATCACGGGATTTACGTCGGGCATTGCGATAATCATCGCGCTGGGTCAGATAGATAATTTCTTCGGAACTACTTCCAAAGGCGAGAACGCTATCCAGAAGATCATCAGCTACTTTAACGGCGAGGGCAGCTTCTCTCCCAACTGGTACGCTGTGATGTTCGGCGCGATAGTTATGGTCATCATGATAGTGTACCCCAAGAAGTGGAACGGCGTCGTTCCCTCTTCTCTGGTAGGAATAATCGTGGCGCTTGTGATAAATATGATAGCATTCCCTGAGGCTGCCGTTGCGGAGGTTGGCGATATTCCTCGAAGCCTTGTGACCAAGGACAGTCTGCTGATGAACGGCTTTGACTTTTCCAATATAACAAGTCTTATCATGCCTGCTGTGTCCGTTGCGGCGCTCGGTATGATAGAGAGCTTGCTGTGCGGCGCTTCGGCAGGAAAGATGAAGGGCGAGCGCCTTGACGCGCAGCGTGAGCTTATCGCACAGGGCGTGGGCAATATGGTCATTCCGCTGCTTGGCGGTGTGCCTGCTACCGCGGCTATCGCGCGTACATCCGTTGCTATCAAGTCGGGCGGTCAGACAAGACTTGTCAGCATCATACATTCCGTGGTGCTTATCCTGTCGATGTTCCTGCTTGGCGGAGTTATGAGCCGCATCCCGCTTGCGGCACTGGCAGGCGTGCTTATGGTGACGGCTTTCCGCATGAACGAATGGCACGCCATCAAGAGCATCTTCGGCAAGAAGTTCAAGTCCTCCATCGCGCAGTATCTTGTTACTATGATTGCGACTGTGGTGTTTGACCTTACTGTTGCTATCGTTATCGGTGTGGTTGCGGCTATGCTGGTGTTCATCGTAAAGAGCTGTGAGCTTAAAGTGGTAGTGAGTGACGTTGACGAGAGCAAGCTCAAGGGCAAGACCGAGACCTCCGACCACAAGACCTGCAAGGTAGTATACCTGTCAGGCCCGCTCTTCTTCGGCACACAGGAGAAGCTTATCGAGGAGCTGACGAAGCTCTCCGACAGCGAGCAGATAATAATATCCATGCGCGGTGTGCCGTCTGTGGATGATATATCCCTCGGGGAGCTTGAAGACCTCTACCGTCAGCTTCACGACAAGGGAGTTCACGTTGTTTTCTGCGGCGTGCAGGAGGCAGTGTCAGAGATGATGGACAGGGCAGGCTTTACCGAGCGCATAGGCGACTATCACTTCTACTGGGACGCTGTTGCGGCTATCAAGGCGCTTGAACAGGCTAAGATAGCAGAGGAAGCGTGACGCTGAAATTTCCGAAAATCTATTGCAAAATCCACGAGTTTGTGTTAATATATTAACGACAGAACAAAAACAGGAGGCACACTTATGAAATATGCAGTACTTCTCTGCGACGGTATGGCAGACACGCCGCGCGAGGATCTTGGCGGCACTACCCCCATGGGCAAGGCCAACAAGCCCAACATGGACAGGATAGCAAAGGTTTCCGAGGTCGGAATGGTAAGGACAGTAGGCGAGGGCTTAAAGCCCGGAAGCGACGTTGCAAATCTTTCCGTACTCGGCTATGACCCTGCTATATATTATACAGGACGTTCTCCGCTGGAGGCAGGCTCTATCGGTATCGACATGAAGTCCACCGATGTTTCGTTCCGCTGCAACCTCGTTACAGTATCGGACGAGGAGGACTACACCAAGAAGACCATGGTGGACTACTGCTCGGATGACATCTCCACTGCGGAAGCAGCTGAGCTTATAAAGTTCGTTCAGGAGAACTTCGGCAACGACGAGTTCAGATTCTACAGCGGCGTAAGCTACCGTCACTGCCTTATCTGGAACAACGGCACACTGGATGTCGGCACTCTCACACCTCCCCACGATATCACGGGCAAGGTGGTCACAGAGTACCTCAGCACATCTCCCAATGCAGAGAAGCTGCTGGACATGATGAAGCGCAGCTACGACCTGCTTAAAGACCACCCCGTAAACAAGGCGCGTATCGCACGCGGCAAGCGTCCTGCAAACAGCATCTGGTTGTGGGGAGAGGGCAAGCGCGCAGAGCTTACTCCGTTTGAGGAGAAGTTCGGCAGGACAGGCGCGATGATCTCCGCAGTTGACCTGCTCAAAGGCATCGGCAAGTTTGCAGAGATGGATGTTATTGAGGTAGAGGGCGCAACAGGCTACATTGACACCAATTTCAGCGGCAAGGCACAGGCAGCCATAAAGGCGCTGAAGGACGGCAAGGATTTCGTTTATGTTCACATGGAGGCTCCCGACGAGTGCGGCCACCGTGCCGAGGTAGCAAACAAGGTGAAGGCTATCGAGATCATTGACGAGCAGGTGCTTGGCCCTATTCTTGAAGCGTTCAGGGGCGAGGATATCAGGATACTTATCTGCCCCGACCATCCCACACCGCTCGCGCTGATGACCCATACATCCGACCCCGTGCCGTATCTCATCTACGACAGCACAAAGGAAGTGCAGGGTGTTGAGAAGTTTGACGAGGCACACGCTGGGGCAACAGGCATATTCAGACCTGTCGGCCATGAGCTTATCAATGAGTTTCTGAAATAATACAAAGCACCGCGGAGATTGATTCTGCGGTGCTTTATCGTTTGCCAATATTTTTTTATTCTTCTGTAAAGAAGCTCTCCATCGGCTTTTTGAGTATCTTCGACAGACCGTAAAGCTCAATGTCCGACACTGTACGCGCTCCATCCTCAATGCGCGAAATAGAGCCGCGGCAGATGTAGACTGCTATAGTTTCAAGCTTGTCCGAAAGCTGCTGCTGGCTGAGCTTTTGCTCTGTGCGGAATTTTCGCACCTGCTTGCCTATCATATTCATTTTGTCGCCGTCAATAATTC
>SVMQ01000112.1 GCA_015067375.1 Oscillospiraceae bacterium
TAGTTCAGTGCGTATTTTGTAGTGATGCGGTGGGGGATATAGTAGTGCTTGTCGTTGTATTCGTAGCTGTCGATGATGTCACGCATATCATCCCAAAGAGCGTCGTCGATGTCGATATAGCTGTCAAGCGGCTCGAACATATTTCTGCTTACGCCGTAAGGGAATGCGAGAGGCTCGTATGTCATCAGGTCGGGGGAGTCGTCAGCCGCAATAAGCATAGCAAGCTTCTCGTAGTAAGCGGAGCCGCTGCTTGCGGAGATCCACTCGATCTTGCCGTTGTACTGCTGTGACTCGAAGATGTTGATCTGATCTATACCCTTTTGATCGACAGTTATATCGTAATAGCCGAGGAACTTTACCGTACCTGCATTTCCGCTGGGAGTAAAGCCGCCTGCGTCAACATCCTTGATATCCTCAACTGTGACAGCTGTTGTAGTGGTAGTAGCGACGTTCGAGGTCGTTATGGGAGCATCGGGCATTACGGGAATAGCAACATCAGTGTCGGCGTCGGGGATAAATACTTCAGCGGTGGAGTAGTCCGAGTATGATGTATCGGCGCTGTCGATGGGGCGAGAGCTTTCGCCGACCGCCTCATTCGGTCGTATCATATCCTTGTTGCTGTTTTTATCCAGCTTATCGAGCGCCTTTTCGAGCTTTCTGACAGCCTTGTCGTCATCCTCGAGCTTGTCAAGGGCTTTCTCCAGTATTTCGGCAGCCTCGTCCTCGTCGCCGCTGCCCTCATAGGCTTCAGCAAGTCCGAGGTAGGCGTCAACGTTCATCGGGTCTATCTCAAGCAGCTTTTTATACTGTATGATAGCTTGCTCGTAGTCCTTTTCGTCAAGGTATCTTTCAGCGGTGGCAAGTATCTTTTCGGGATCCTTGCCGCCGATAGTACCTGTTGCAAACAGAGCCGTAACAGCGCCTGCCACAAGCAGCACCAGCACCACAACGAGAATGATGATGTTGCGCTTTGTGTTGGAAGCTTTAGGCTGCTCCACAGGCTGTGTTATCTGCACAGAGGGACGCTCGGGCATAGGCGACTGAACAGGTGCGGCAGGAGCAGCAGGCTGAGCAGGAACTGCAGGTGCGGCAGGCTGAACAGGCGGCACTGAGCCAAGCAGCATGGTAGGCGGATCGTCGTCGGGTACATTTGCGGCAGGTGCAGCGGGAGCTGTCGGCGCTGCCGCGGTAGGAGTGCCGCAAGCGATACAGAATTTAGCCGCGCCGTTTAAGGGCGCTCCGCATTTTGTGCAGACTGCAGCTGCGGTAGCTCCGCAGTTAAGGCAGAATTTCGCGTTATCGGGCAGCGATGTGCCGCATTTTGAACAGTTCATAATATTACCTCACAAATCAATCTGTTATTTTTTCTGAGTCTATTTCATCCTCAAGCTCTTTCAGGCGCTCCCATATCTCGGGGTCGGCAGTTACCTCGTAGCCCTTTCTGAGAGCCTCCAGCGCACTTTCGCGGTCATCCTCTTCGAGGTGAATGTCGGCAAGCGCAAGGTGTATCTCGGGGTCGGTCGTGCCTATGATGATGCATTCGGAATAGGCGGCTATCGCGCCGTCGAGGTCATCTGCTTTCATGCAGATCTCAGCCTGATCTTTCAGCTTTTCTATACGCGCGCTGTCGCTGAACAGGATGAAATATACTGCTGCAGCAGCTGCAGCAAGGAGCAGCAGTACGATGATGATCACTGCAGCTACGCCGCCGCTCTTTTTTCTTCGCCGTTTTGCGGGCTTCTGCGGTGTGCGTGCAGGTGTGCTGACGTTATTCACAGGCGCGGGTACGGCAGTGCCGCCTGTGCCGAGAAATGACGGAAGCTTTATGTTGGCAAGCTCGGGCGCGGTAACTGTGTTTCCTGCAGGCTGAACGGACTGCGGTCGAACAGGTGCGCTCTGCTCTGTAGGATGCTGAGCAGGTGCGCTCTGCGCGACGGGCTGAACAGACTGCTGAACAGGCTCGTTCTGGGCAACAGGCTCTGCGGTCTGCGGTCTGACAGAGGTATTGAGCATCATGGTGGGTGCATCCTCATCAAAGTCCGTTTGGGGTTGGGGCGCTGTGAATACGGGCGGCTGGGAAACAGGCGGCGTATCCTGTGACACGGCACTTCCGCACGCCCTGCAGAACTTCGCTCCGAAGGGGAGCGGCTCCGCGCAGGCGGGGCATTTTATGCTTTCTTGTACAGGGGTCTTTTCTCCGCAGCTGAGGCAGAATTTCGCCTCATCAGGGAGCTTGAAACCACAATTTCTGCAAAACATATACTAAATTCCTCCTGACGGCACAGTGCCGTCCGATGTCTTCAGACAGCAGCAGGAATGCTGCACGAAAATGCAACATTCCCACTGTAGTATCAGAAATCTTCTTCGTCGATCTTTTTGAGCAGCTTTTTTGCCTTTGCGGAAGACGCTGCAAAATATATAAGTGCGCTGATGAAGCTTACTGCTGTAACGGCGAGGCCGCCCCAGAACATCAGAAAGCCTGTTGTTATCTCTATCGTCATGTCATCATCCTCCTGCGCTGACTCTTCCGTCGTTTACAAGCTGCTGCATCTCTGCGCGCAGTCTGTCCATGTCGCCGTTGCTCATTCCCGAGTTGCCTTTCTGCTTCTGATAAAGCTCCTCTGCTTTGAGGTAGTACTGATAAGCCTGATTGTAATCCCTCTGTGCGATGTCGGGCACTGCATTCTGCTGCTCGCAGCAGATGTAGGAATAGTTCATGTAGATCCAGAAATCATCGGGCTTTTCCTGCTCCATCTGTGCAAGGATATCCAGGCACTTGTTGTAATCCGCAAGCTTTGAGTACAGTATGCTTACGCAGTTCATCTTCAGATTATAGCTGAGCGCGCCGCCCTCGTTCAGGCTGTAATAGCACTGCACTGCCTTTGCGTAATAGCTCTTGTCGTTGGTGATGCTGCCGCAGAATGCATACTGGTTGGCAAGCATCTCTGTCAGCACGCCGACATACTGTGCGTCTATGTTCAGAGTGGTGCGTTCAATGAGCGCGGCAAGAGTGAACGGCGCGTCCTTCATCTCGTTCAGGTGATCGCGCAGCATCTCGTCGCTGATAAGTATCGCTCTGAATTTGATGTAGGGGTTTTCGGTCGCTTCCACGGTCTTGCAGAAGATATCGAACGCCTGCTGATATTCGCCTTTTGAGCAGCATATCTCGCCCTCCATCAGCAGCAGGTAGTCAGCGGAAACATTGGCTTCCTTCGCCTTTTCGAGCGTGCTTTGCGCATGATCGATATCTCCCGTTCTCGCGTAGGATATGGTGAGATCGCGGTAGCAGTCGGGGCTTTCCTCTGTATAGAACAGCGCCTTGCGGTACAGGTCGATGGCGTCGGTATAGCGTTCAAGCTCGAATGCGCTGTCAGCCGCGAGGATGTACATATTTGCTTTCATGCTCGGAACATTGTCAGTGCGGTTCTGGATGTCCGCATTTATCACGCTGTCGGGATAGCTGATACATTCCTCATACTTGCCCTGATCGTGCAGGTTCTGTATGCGCTTGTAGTATGGCTCCAGTCTGGCAGGCTCCATCTCTATCGCAAGGTCGATGTATTCGTCCGCCTTGTCGTAATCGCCTGATTTGCTGTATTTTTCGATATCGGATATGTAGCTGTCGTATTTTTCTTCGTGCTCTTCAGCGAGTCGCTGTGCGCCGAGCCTGTTGACATATATACCGCCCACCATCAGCAGTATGGCGAATATCATTACGATCTCGCGGCGTATCCTGAGGGCGCGGTAGCGCTTATCCAGCTTGCCGATGTTCTCCAGTGCGGAGAGCATCTCGCTGACGGATCTGTAGCGCTTTGAGGGATTGAGCGACATCGCCTTGCCGATGACGTGTACAAGTCCGTCGGACAGGTTCATGCCCATAGCGGACAGCGGCGTTACACAGTAGTTGTTGGCAGGCTTCACGCCTGTCAGCATATAGTACAGCGTTGCGCCGATGCTGTATATATCCGAGCGCTCGTCAACGTACATCTTGCCGCTGCCGATAGCGGGCGCGTCGCCTGTCTTGCCGATTGTAGACAGCGGAACGCCGAGCTGCTCGGGAGGCGCATAGCCCTTCGTGCCGCCTAGCACGGGAGCGCTCTCATCGAACACCAGTGATACATTGAAGTCGATAAGGCAGATGTCGCCTGCGCTGTTTATCATGAGGTTTCCCGGCTTTATGTCGCTGTGGATTATGGGGCGCTTGCGCTTGTGCAGGTACTCCACCGCTTCGCACAGCTGTATGCCGTAGTGGATGACTTCCTTCTGGCGGAACTTTCTTCCTGTCTTTATCAGCTTGTCAACATCCGCGCCGTCAACAAAATCCATGACGGTGTATGCTTCTCCGTTTTCCTCGATGAAGTCAAGCACCTGCGGAAGATATGTATGCTTCAGCCCTTTCAGCAGATCCACCTCGGTGCGGTTTGCAAGGTTCTGCTTTGCCGCGCCCTTGATCTGCTTTATTACGACTTCCTTATTAAGTCTGGTATGCAGCGCTTTGTATACGATGCCGCCGCTGCCCTGACCTATTACCTCGATCACCTGATATGTCTTGTCCATATACTCACCGTTACTCTCCGTTTACGGCTGTCAGAACAGCCGTTATATTATCGCGCTCTCCTGCGGCGCGGCGGTTTCTTACTGCGGTTTCGAGCGCTTGCTGCGAGAACTGCTTGTTGCTGCCGTGCAGTCCCATCGCTCTCAGGATATCCGACGGCAACGTGCCTGAGCAGAAGCCGTCGCTGCATATCACAAAAAAATCTCCGCTGTGCAGCTCGCCGTCGTAGTAATCCGCCTGCACCTCGCGCATGACTCCGATGCAGCGCGTCAGGATGTTCTTTTCATTGGACACGCGCGCCTGCTCGGCGGTCATAAGACCCTGCTCCACCATATCCGCAACGTAGGAGTGATCCTTTGTCAGGGCGACAAAGAACTCCTCAGCTTCGTTGCCGACGTAGATGCGGCTGTCGCCTATCTGTGCGGCATAGAACCTGTCCTGAGTCAGAAGCAGCACTGAAAGCGTAGTTCCCATGCTCTGCTGATCCTTGGAGGACATCTGTCTCAGTCTTTCGTTGGTGTCTGTGATGATGCGCTGCCAGCCGAGCGCGACATTATCCGCGAACAGCTCGTCGCGCTGTATCGTGGCGAACTCCTTTGTGAACCATTCGGTGAAGCTCTCCACTACCGTGCTGCTTGCGACTTCGCCGTGGGAAAGACCGCCCATTCCGTCGCAGACTATACCGAAAAAGGCAGTGCCGTCCGCAGAGGTGGCTGCATAGGCGCAGTCCTGATTGCTCTTGCGGAAATCGCCCTTGTCGGTCGTTGTGTAATAATCAAATCTCATACTCATACCTATCAGTCAATATGGAAGGTGTACTGCTCGTTTGCAAAAACGATGGTATCGCCGTCCTTGATATGTCTTTTCTCATTTGCAACCAGACGCACGCCGTTTACAAATGTTCCGTTAAGCGAATAAAGGTCTATAATATGATAATCGTTGTTTGTGCGCTCTATCAGCGCGTGAGCGCGGCTGACGCTCGGATTCTGGATTATGTGGTCGTTTGGAGTTGCGGTCGCCTTGCCCTTGCCTATCTGGAATTTCGGCTTGTTTATGATGACCTGATTGCCTGCAGAGTCGGTGAGATATACCTGAAGCGCTCGCACAGGCGGCTCGATAAAGGACTCGGAGACCTCGTCCGTACCTGCATACGCTGTAACTTCCTTGTGCGCGCTCGCGGTCGGGGCAGGTGTTGTCGGTCTTGCAGGCTGAGCAGGTTGTACTTGTTGTACTTGTTGCGCTTGTTGCGCAGGCTGAGTGGGTGCTGCCTGTTGCGCAGGTTGAGCGGTCTGAGCAGACGCTGCCTGTGCCTGTTGTGCGACAGGCTCGTTGCGAAGCTCCTCTATGAATTTCTGAAGCGATGCGATATCGTCTTCGGGCTTCATTGAATTGATGAATCTGATGAGCTTTGCGGGGTAGGTGTCATCCTCGGAGAGGTCAACGCCGCCGCTCACCGCCCAGTTTTTGGCGAAATTTCGGTAGGAATACTCATGCTTGTTGAAGGTGGGGTCAAACAGCAGTGACACATCAAGCGTCTGCACATCGACATAGATAAGCTCCTTTTCAAGCACGAAGCAGCTTTCCTCCAGCATGAACTTCTGCGCCGCGCTCATCACCGCGCCGATGTTGGAGAGCAGCGTGAGCATATATCCGCGCTTGAGCGGCTTTGTCATCAGCTTTGCAAGCGGTATGCGCTCGTTGGTCTCGAATCGCAGCATACAGCCTTTGTCTGTGCTGCCTGCGGTGAATTTCAGCACACCTTTTATATCATTGTTTCTGAACATTCCGTCGTAGAATGAGCTTATGCGCTCGTCGGCTGCAAGCGTATATATCAGCGCCGCGCCGCTGCTTCCTATCGTGCCTGCGTATTGTATCTTATTTATCTGCATAATGTACCTCCGTCTGCGGCAGTAATATCACGCTGCCGCGAATATGCGTACTGTTCTGTCGCTTTATCAGCTGCGCGCTTTCAGCGCGTCGAGCTTTGACATTGCAAGAGCGATCTCTCCCGCATTGTTGCCCCCGAATACAGGCAGTGCGCCTGCGGCGTTCACGTTCTCGGGAGTGGAAGAGTCTGCGCTGCAGCGGTTTACGATGATCGCTGTGCGCTGCTTCGCGGTTCCCTTGATATTTTTCAGAGGCTTTCTGCTGTCGCGTTCAAGCTCCTCCAGTGTGCGCTTCAATTTCGAGAGATTGCATGGATCATCCTGAGTGACCACATACAATGTGTCGGCATAGCTGTCAAAGAATTCTCTGTACAGCGGATCGGCTGCATCGCCGTCCAGCACTGCCTCGTCAGCAGCGCTCGCTGCCATGATCGCCGCCAAAGCTGCTTTGAAAGCAGCGGGGTTCATCATCCTGTACTCGGAAGGCTCTGTGCAGCAGCCGATGAATCTCACGCCTGTTGAGGGATCGGTGCCTGCGGCGGACATTATTGCAGCGCCCGAAGCATTCTGCTTTGCAAGCTCTGTCAGCACTAGATC
>SVMQ01000113.1 GCA_015067375.1 Oscillospiraceae bacterium
AAAAATCATAGTACAGTCGGGGAACATCTTTTTAACATTTGCCGCACCCTCAACCTCAATTTTAAGAATAACGTCCTTACCTGCCGCAAGCATATCCTCAACCGCCTTTTTAGGAGTACCGTAGTAGTTGCCGCAGTATTCGGTGTATTCCAGCACGGCGCCCTCGGATATCATCTCCTCAAATCTCTCTCTTGTGAGGAAATGATAATGTGTGCCGTCCACCTCACCCGGGCGTGGCGCTCTTGTTGTGGCGGAAACGGAATATCCGACGTTTTCTGTCTGTGCCAGCACCTGCTCCAGTATAGTGTCCTTGCCGCAGCCTGCAGGCGCGGATACTACGAATAAAAGTCCCTTACTCATCTGTTTCGTCCTCCTCTGATGTCTTGCCCGATATCGTATCGGGCTGAAGTGCTGACAGCACCACATGGCCGCTGTCGCAGATTATAACAGACCTCGTCTTGCGCCCGCAGGTCGCGTCTATAGCTGTGCCGCTGTCCTTTGCAAGCTGCACGATGCGCTTTACGGGGGCAGCCTCAGGGCTGACCACCGAAACTATCCTGTCGGCGTTGACGGTATTTCCAAAGCCTATATTTATCAGCTTCATGTCGTTTTACCTCGCTTGTGTCAGGGGCAGAATACATAACGCCCCATAATACTTTATTATAACATATAGTGACGGAAAAATCAATATATAAAATGCAGTTTATATATCCTGTCATTCTTATTGAAAAATATCGCCGCAACACTTGATTTATTATGCAGAAAATGTTATAATGTATCTGTATAATTATGTCTTATTCGGAGGAATTTGAAATGACTATCAAGACCTTTTTCATCAACAGCGAAAAGACCGCATTCGTAAAGGCATATATGCTGGACAATATCTCGGGGCTGAAATTCTGTGAGAAGCGTCCTGCTGTCATCGTATTTCCAGGAGGCGGATATGAATTCTGCTCCGACCGCGAGGGCGAGCCTATCGCGCTGCAGTACCTTGCACAGGGCTACAACGCTTTTGTTGTAAACTACACCTGCAATGCGAGATTTCCCGCGTCCCTGATCGACGCTGCCTACACTTTCTACAAGATACGCATGAGAGCAGAGGAATTCGGCGTTGACAAGGATAAGCTTGCTGTGCTCGGCTGCTCTGCAGGCGGACACCTTGCAGGCTGCCTTGCTACTATGTGGAGCGATGTGCAGATAACCAAGGCGATAGGCTGCGAGCCTGACGACCTGCGTCCCAACGCGGCTGTGCTGTGCTATCCTGTTATTAGCGGAGTTACCGCGCCGCACGAGGGCAGCTTCAAAGTGCTTCTGGGCGAAGAGCCTAACCGAAGCGACCTGTCGCGCCTTTCGCTTGAAAACCGCGTTACTCCCAAGACACCGCCTGTATTCATCTGGGCGACTGCCAACGACGACTGCGTGCCTGCACACAATTCGCTCGTTATGGCCAAGGCTTGCATCTCCAACAAGGTACCTGTAGAGCTGCATATGTTCGATGAGGGCCCGCACGGTCTGTCTACCTGCGACAAGGCTACAGGCTGGCACGAGATGTTCTATCTCGATAACTGCAAGAGATGGATACAGATGTCCGTTGAGTTCCTCAATAAATACATGAACGTATGACAAAGCCTGAAATGATACTCTTCGACTATGGTCAGACGCTGGCTTACGAGCCGCATTTTGACCTGTCGAGGGGCTACGACGAACTTTATAAGCATATCACGAAAAATCCCGATAACGTCACTGCCGCCGAACTGAAACAGTTTAGCGACAGGATTTTCCGACAGCATCGCGAAGTGCTGAAAGCAGGCTACGAGCCGCACGAGCATCACAGTCTGCGTGCTACGCTGGAGTACTATGGCGTGGAGCTTGATGTGGACATAGCAGAGGCGGAGCGCATCATCTGGGACAATACGTCCATAGGTGCAGTTATGCCTCACGCTGACGTGCTGCTGCATTTCCTAAAAGAGCAGGGTATCCGCATGGGAGTTATCAGCAACATCGGCTGGTCGGGCAGCGCGCTGACAGAGCGATTGAACAGGCTGTTTCCCGAGAATGAGTTTGAATTCATCCTTGCATCCAGCGAGTACGGTATACGCAAGCCCGACAGGATACTCTTTGACATAGCGCTCAGAAAAGCAGGCGTCACCGCTGATAAGGTGTGGTACTGCGGCGACAGCATCGAAAACGATGTAAACGGAGCGCTCGCCGCCGGTATGTTTCCTGTGCTGTACGAATGTGCGGTAGAGGGCGGAATGCCAAAGGACAACAGCAAGCTTTACGGCAGCTGTGAATATCTGCACATCCACGACTGGCGCGAGCTTATGGAGATCATCAGAACGCTTTGACAGAGGTGATGTCATGACAGAGCAGATCGGTTACTCTAATGTTTCGGACAGATTTGGTTTTCGTGCGCTTGGTACATTCAGATGCAGACGAAGCTCCGAAACACTTATGCTTGCAGTAATGGCGGCTGTATACACGCTGTGTTTGTGTGTAACGATAGTCAATATGGTAAATGTACTTAACAGTGATAACAGCGTGCCGATATTCGAGTATGACAAAACGATGGCGGACTATGCGCCGACGCTGAATATCGTGTGCGTAATAATATCGGTCATCATCATGCTCCTGCTGACTATCGGAGTTTTTGTGGCGGCAGTGATCATTACAGGCGGCGAGGAGTACAGCTACACCGCAAACGATGAAAAGATGACGATCACCGACCCTAAAGGAAAAAAGCTCGAATTTTATTACAGCGACATCAAAAGCGTAAAGTACGAAAAGCTGACTCTGTTTTCGCAAAGACAGCGCGGATTTGACGTATTCATCGACAACGGCTGTCACGTTTTTCAGTATCAGTACATATACGGAAAAAACAAGCTTCTCCGAGAGGAAAAGCACACGCCGTTCTTTATCCTTGAGGAGCGCGCAGGTCTGAGGACGCGCAGATACACCGACGAGATGGGCGTATAGTCGGCTTCACCGACTATACTGCAATTTTTCCTTCGTTGTCGGAGTGACAACGATCTTGCTTCGCAAGACCTGAAAAATCGCCGCCCGAAAGTTTGCGATGAGCTTGAATGGGATGGGCGTATAGTCGGCTTCACCGACTACACTGCAATTTTTCCTTCGTTGTCGGAGCGACAACGATCTTGCTTCGCAAGACCCGAAAAAACGCCGCCCGAAAGTTTGCGATGAGCTTGAATGGGACGGGCGTATAGTCGGCTTCACCGACTACACTGCAATTTTTCCTTCGTTGTCGGAGCGACAACGATCTTGCTTCGCAAGACCCGAAAAATCGCCGCCCGAAAGTTTGCGATGAGCTTGAATGGGATGGGCGTATAGTCGGCTTCACCGACTACACTGCAATTTTTCTTTCGTTGTCGGAGCGACAACGATCTTGCTACGCAAGACCTGAAAAATCGCCGCCCGAAAGTTTGCGATGAGCTTGAATGGGATGGGCGTATAGTCGGCTTCACCGACTACACTGCAATTTTTCCTTCGTTGTCGGAGCGACAACGATCTTGCTTCGCAAGACCCGAAAAATCGCCGTCCGAAAGTTTGCGATCGACTTAATTAAATGGAGCATGACATGAATGGTATAGACTGGCTGTTCTTTGATTTAGGCGGCACGCTGTTTGACGAGACCGCCGCATGGGACGACAGGATACAGCGCACCTGTCAGAAGCACGGGATACCCGAGGCGGATTTCCGCTCTGCAATGCAGCAGGCAGCGGCAAAGAATAAGCACGAATACCGCGGTGCGCTTGAAAAGTTCGGCATAAATTTCGGTGAGAAATGGAATGCTGAACACATCACGCCTTACCCCGAAGCGCGACAGGTGCTTGAAACGCTGAAAACGCGGTACAAGCTTGGTATCATCGCAAATCAGCCGCTTAACACTCGAAAGCGCATGGCAGAGGAATGGAAGTTTGCCGATATGTTCGACCTGATGATAATATCAGAGGAGGTCGGATTTTCAAAGCCTGACTCTCTGCTTTTCCGCGAGGCTCTGTATAAAGCACAGGTCAATGCAGAGCGTTGTATGATGATAGGCGACAAGCTGACAAATGATATCCTGCCTGCAAAGGTGCTCGGCTTTAAAACTCTGTGGATAAGGCAGGAATGGGGCGGCTTGCAGACCATAACGGACGACAGTATGCGCCCTGATATCACTGTGGATTCCCTCGGAGAGATACTGAGATACTTGTGAAAGGATGAGCGGCATGAAACGGCGGCTTTTACTGATAATAACAGCGGCAATGCTGCTTGCAGGCTGTGACGAGCCTGTCGAGAGCGCACCTGAGACCGTGGAGCAGACCACGGCAGCACAGACTACCACTGCTTCATCCGCGGCACAGACAACATCCGCACAGACCGCGGATGATCCTGTGTCATCAGTAACATCCGCAGAAGCGGAGCAGACCGTTGTCGGCGGCGTCAGTCTGACGGATGACCACAAAGAGCTGCGCGAATCGTTCAGCGGCGCGGACGAATACTGCGACTACATTGAACTTGGAATTACCACAACAATGTGCGATGACTTTGTTGCAAGGGCATATCAGCTTGCAGAGCAAAGCGAGGGCTTCGACAGCAGCTATAATGACAAGCATTTAAGCAGATGTATCGGCGTGGATGACGGATGCTTTTATTTTTCGGTGGTGTATACATACCAGCATTATGTAGAAGAGGCTGAGTGGTGGGACACAACTTATAAGGATATCTATTTCTGCTACGATTGCGATACGGATGAGCTTACTCAAATATTTGCGTTGGACGCTTATCCCGAAATAGAAGCAGTCAGCAACGAGGTCATGGTGCTGCGTGACAATAACTATAATTATGTCGCGCTGCACAGGGAGAGCGGATACCTTGCAGAGCTTCCTGCGCCATCGACAAATATCGTGCTGATAGATGATACGGTGTATTATCAGTTTCTTTATTTGGAAAGTAACGCGGTACCCGTGGGTCAGACGGGCAGCGACCTCATATATATTGACGACTACACAGTGGAAAGCGGCATAGTGCGCGTTGGCTGGATGCTTATGGAGGAAAACAGATACAGCCGTTCTTCTGCAGGAGTATTCGATCAGTCTACGACCGATACGATAGGAATGATCGATTATCCTGACTATGAAGAGTTGCTCGGATACAATTATCTTTCCACAAGATACAGTATAAGCAGGGGCGTTTATAACATCGTATGCCTGCACAACGACAATGTAGCTTATGCACTGAACAACAAGGATTATCTGGTACATGACCCCGGCGGCAGAGTTAAAGACCTCATCTATGATACGTATTATCAGGGTACTGTCATGGCAGAGGAAAATCTGCTGGGCTGCCGCTTGCGTTTCAGCATCACGGACAGAAACGGCGAGGAATATGTCCTTGGTTACTCGCAGTCCAGGAGCAAATACTCCGAAAATCCTTATTTCATCTATGAGGTGAAGATGCACTCCACACAGGACGGCTTGGTATTTCTTGATACAGGCAAAGCGCTGCTTGCGCTTATTGCAGAGCCTGATAACATGAGTTATGTAAAAGCCGCACTGCTCCCAGAGGATATATTCTCTCAGGAGATGGAATGGGAATATAATGTCTATTGCGACGATGATCGGATATATCTTTTCGACAAAAGTGCCGAGAAGATAGTGACCATACACAGATAAGGAGGTACTACTATGACTATCCCTGACAAGCTGAGCTTCACTAAAGGCGAAAAGACCGCCGAGATAATATGCGCGGCGATGTTTGCGGCGTTTTTAGCGGCTTATATCACGCTTATCGCGGTCGGATATCTTACGGGCGCATCCATCATCATGATAGTTATCTCGGGCGTTATGTATACGGCATGGACGACCTGCTCAGTCTATCCTCAGTGGACTAATCTGGTGTCAAGACCTGAAGAAGTGTCTGAAAAGAATCTGCACAGGCTGCGCAAGGGCTGCCTTGTGGCAGACTACCTTTTTCTGATACTGATTTTTGCAACTACGGTAATTGCAAGGGTATGACCCCCTTGACAAATATAAAGAACTGTGCTAATATATAGACAGTTAGATTAAGCTAACCCAAAGAAAGGACATACAACTATGAAAAACCCATTTGTAACCAAGGCACAGGTCGAGGAGATAGTAAAGACCTACCCCACACCGTTCCACATTTACGACGAAAAGGCTATCCGCGAGAATGCACGCGCTCTCAAGGCAGCGTTTTCATGGAACAAGGGCTTCCGTGAGTACTTCGCTGTAAAGGCTACTCCCAATCCCTTTATCCTCAAGGTGCTTCAGGAGGAGGGCTGCGGCTTTGACTGCTCCAGCTACACTGAGCTTATGATGAGCGATCAGGTTGGCGGCAAGGAGCACGACATCATGTTCAGCTCCAACGCTACACCAGACGAGGATTTCCTGCTTGCGCACAAGCTCGGCGCTATCATCAATCTCGATGACTTTACACACATCGACGTACTCGACAAGCTGACAGGTATCCCCGAGACCATCTGCTGCCGCTACAATCCAGGCGGAGAGTTCAAGACAGACGGCAGCCCCAATGTAATGGACACTCCCCGTGACGCAAAGTACGGCTTCACTCACGAGCAGATAATCGAGGGCTACCGCATCCTCAAGGAGAAGGGCGCAAAGAAGTTCGGTATGCACGCGTTCCTTGCTTCCAACACACTGACAAACGACTACTATCCCACACTTGCGAGGATAATGTTCCGCGCTGCTGTTGAGATAAAGGAGAAGTCGGGCGTACAGCTCAGCTTCATCAACCTGTCAGGCGGCGTCGGCATCCCCTACAAGCCCGATCAGCCTGCAAATGATATCGCTGTTATCGGCGCTAAGGTAAAGGAAGCTTATGAGGAGATACTCGTTCCTGCAGGAATGGGCGATGTTGCGATCTTCACGGAGCTTGGACGTTTCATGCTCGCGCCATACGGTCACCTTATCGCAAAGGCTATCCGCGAGAAGCACATCCACAAGGAGTATATCGGTCTTGACGCTTGTGCGGCAAACCTGATGCG
>SVMQ01000114.1 GCA_015067375.1 Oscillospiraceae bacterium
TGGCAGTAAAGATCAGACTGAGAAGAATGGGCGCTAAGAAGGCTCCTTTCTATCGTGTAGTTGTTGCTGACTCCCGTTACCCCAGAGATGGTCGTTTCATCGAGGAGATCGGCTACTATGATCCCACAAAGGAGCCTGCTGTTGTTAAGATCGACATGGACAAGGCTAACGAGTGGATCAAGAAGGGCGCACAGCCTACTGATACCGTTAAGAGACTGATGAAGTAATTCTTGACAGGGATTCGGTGCGGGCATAAGCCCGTTTGAATGATAACCCCAAGGAGGGATAATATATGAAAGAGCTTCTGACAACTATCGCATCTGCCCTCGTTGAGGACAAGACCGCGGTACAGGTCACAGCAGACGAGTCTGATGCAGAGGGCGTTGTAGTATATCACCTGCACGTTGCTCCCGACGATATGGGCAGAGTTATCGGCAAGCAGGGTCGTATCGCCAAGGCGATAAGAACTGTAATGCGCGCAGGCGCAGTTAGAGCCGACGAGAAGATCTCCGTTGAGATCGACTAAATAAAAATATCCGAGGTTATCAAAGCCTCGGATTTTTTATGCTTATTTTTCAGGGATATGACTTCTGAAGCCCTTGTTGAGCATCTTGTGTGTTATGTGTTCACGAATGTTACTATCAACATTTGTGAATGTCACTTTGAGCATCTTGTCAGCGTAGTAAGTAAGGCTGATGTGATATTTAAAACCATATTCGCCATTTTTGCATCGGTCAAAGTGAACGAATTTCATGTCCTCGCTGTCGCGTGTTCGGCTGAGCGTATAGCCGTCTATGCTTTTGAACGATTCAGTTATTTCATTTGTATTAAATGATACAACATTGTTTACTATTTCAGGGTTTTCGCCTCTGCTGTATGCGCCAAGACGGAACGATATCCAGATGTCCTCGCAAGGAACATTATCAAGCCCCTCGTCCTTCCAGAAGCAGATGCTTCTTTCGTCTTGTTCAGGGTATTCTCCTGTCAGCAGCGCATATACAGTTTCCTCTAAAGAGTGGTGGCTGTAGTATTCGCAGCAGTACATATACACATCCTCCGCGTTCAGCTCTCTGCCTGTAAGCTGACAGAATTTCTTGACGGTATCTTCGGATGGGTAGTCATAATCATCCGCAATTTCATCCACAAGTACTTCGATAGCTTTAAGCTTTGCTTTGTCAGCAAACATAGATGTCATCCTTTCTTGTATCTGCAGATACCATTAAGAACGCATTCCGTGCATTTTGGCGATTGCGCGGAGCATACTCCTCTGCCGTGGTGGACTAGTCTGTGGCAGAATTTAAGGCTCTCCTCGGGCGGGATGACCTCGCGCAGCTGCTTTTCAACCTTGCCTGCATCCTTTGTGTCGGACAGACCGAGCCTGTTTGTGAGGCGGATGACGTGCGTATCGCATACATAGGCAGGCTGACCGTACAGGTCGCCTACTATGAGGTTTGCGGTCTTTCTGCCGACCCCGGGGAGCTTGGTAAGTACGTCGATGCTGTCGGGGACTTTGCCGCCATATACATCGCGGAGCATCACGCACATCGAAACGATATCCTGCGCCTTAGTTTTGAACAGACCGCAGGTGCGCACAAGATCCTCGACCTCGTGGACATCCGCCTCTGCAAACTCGTCGATGCTCTTGAAGCGCTCAAAAAGCGCGGGTGTGACCATATTAACGCGCTTGTCGGTGCATTGCGCGGAGAGGCGCGTTGCAATAAGCAGCTCGTGCGGCTGGTTGTATATGAGGGCGCATTTTACGTCGGGGTATTCTTCTGCAAGCAGACGGATCATCTCGGCGCTTGCTTTTTTACGGTCGCGGCGCATGGGGTGGCTCCTTTCTGAGTGGTGGGTTGGAATTGATTAACTTAAATCATATGATGAATATCCAAAATCAATTATCATTTTTTGCAGGTTTCTAAAATTGTTGAGGTTTTTTAAATTTGAAAATAGTCCTGTTTGATCGAAGATGATTTTAGTAGGTATATCAGGAGTAAAGAATTTAAAATATGGATGTTTAGCAAGAATATCTCTTTCTGCTACACAAGTTTCACTATTGTAGTGTTGTTTGATGCACTCTTTAAAAACAATTACTTCTCCGTCTATAAAAGTAATTCTATTTTTATCAATGATTTCAATTTCAGAAAAACTTTTTTCTAAACATTCCATACGTCATCTCCCAATTCAAAAAAAATCCCGATTTATCCATCACAATAATTATATCAATCCCAGACCAAAAAGTCAATCTCCAATATACAGCAAAGCTGATTGCTTTCAATTTGATAAAGATTATATTTTATCGAGAAATCCAGCTGCTTCCTCGCGGCTTTTAAAAATAAAAATATCTTTATGGGGATATTTGTCAAGCAGCTCGATTATCTTAGGTCTGCTTTGAGAATTGAAGTTTTTAACAAACTCGATGAACTCCGCATCTTCTTCGTTTTCATCTTCTATCCAGGGCATATCAGTCCGTGCTTTTCCTCTTCTTTCCCTTATGCCATCAAGACACACTTCAAGCGGATAGTCCAGAAAGATCACCGTGTCGCAAGCCTGCAATCTCAATTCTATCGTAGAGCCGTAGTTGCCGTCTATTATCCATTCTTTGTTTTGTATCGCGCTTGATAGCCTTTCACGAAATACTGCTTTCTCAACAGTCGTTCTGTCAGGATTCCAGTACATCATATCCAGATGGAAAAGCGGAATGTGAGTTTTCTTGTGTAATGCTCTGGAAAACGTGCTTTTACCGCTGCCCGGACATCCGATCACCATGATCTTTTTCATATCTTTTATACCTATCACTGTGCGATCAGTTTATGACCGCGTCTATATCCTTGTCACCTGACACTATCCTTATCTCAAGCTTGTGCGGCAGGCAGATTATCGGGATCGCTCCGCTGCTTACAGCGCCGCTGTTGATGCAGACCTTATCGGGGCAATCAGCCTCTGTTACCGATATACTGCCGTCCGATACCTGTACAATGTTGTAGCCGCTGTCTGTCGTGATCGTGAACTCGCAGCTTTCGGACAGGGAAACGGTGCGTATTAGCTTACCCTCGGAGTATATCTGTGCCACCGGCGCGTGGCGCGGTATTAGTTTCATCAGGATAAATACCGCCATGCCTGCCATGCAGATGAGCAGCAGTATTATCCATGCAATCAGAGTTTTTTTGTTCATTCTATCACCTATGCTGACAAAATTCCTCCCACCGAAAAAGTGGGAGGAATAACTTATTTGCCTATGATGCTGTCAAGCTTCCATGTGCCGTTTTCCATTACGAATGTAACGCTGATGGAACGGTAAGCTGTCTTGCCGCCGAAGCTGCCTGCCTTGATGAACAGTGTGCCTGAAGCGGTGCTGTCGCCTGTGGAGCTTATGACAAGCTCAACATCGTTTGCGCTGATAGCGGTGAGTCCACCCGAGCTGTAGCTCAATGCGCCGTAGTCAGGGATACTGCACAGCTGTTTGAGCTGCTTTACAGCATTTTCGGAGTAGTAAACGCTGAGCGTCTGCAGTAACTCATCCAGTCTGTCCATGCCACTTTCGCTGCACAGTCTGCGAGCAAGCGCATTATTTACACCGATAGCGCCTGTCAGAGTATCTCTGAACTTAGCGTCATTGCTGGATGTGATATGACCGAAGTCAAGCACACCTGACTTATTGCGGCTGTTGTATATGCTCTCTGTTATCCTGAGATAGCCGTTGTCAGCCGTTGCGGCATAGTATGCGGAAAGGCTTCTCTTGTAGTCCACCGCAGCGATAGCGTTTATGCCGCCTGTGGAAACAAGCGCGCCGCCCGATACCGTATAGTAGCTGCCGTCAAGCGAGAGCGTATGCTTGCTAGCGCCGAATACAACGGTTGCATTCAAACTGCCTGTGCTGATAAAGCTTTCGGTAGCAGGATCGAAGATCTCAACGCTGCCTGTAAGAGCAGACGCGGACGGTGTGATCAAGCCATGTGTGAAAGCAAGGTTTTTGCTGAATGTGGGATTGCCTGTATAGGTCTTGATTATACGCGAGCTTCCGTTGTTGATATCTACCGCATGGATCTGAGAGAGTGATCCGTCAGTAACGGCGATATAAACAGTGTTTGCATTGAAGCTCAGCAGAGAAGATCTCGCTTCTGTGTTGAATATCTCGCCAACATAGCTCATCTCATTGCTGTTGAGCTTAAGGATGGATGTATAGTATACGCCATACTCCTTGATGACAAGAGCAACTGTACCGCTTTCTGCATGATATCCGACATCGGTCAGAGTGCCGTCCATCACGGTGTCCTCTGCATGGAGATCGATAATGCTCTGAGAGTGAGCGTCTACCAGCCAGAGCTTATTGCGGTTTCCGTCGTCGCTCACGCCAGAAACGATAAGCTTACCATCGTTGTCGGATACCCAGTGTACCTTTGCGTTATCGCACTCGACCTCTGCGAGAAGAGTTTCGGTGCTGCCGAAATAGGTGTACATTGCAAATCCGTTGAGGGTCTTTACGAAAATAGTATTATTGCTGATGAAGTATGCGGACTCAGCCGAAATATACGATGAATTGTATACAAAACGATCGGGGTCTGTCGGCAACTGAATGCCCTCGGGAAGAGCGGGTACAACATCAGGCGTATCGGAAATGACAGGCTCTGTCGTTTCGGGAGCGTCGGATGCTTCCTCGGTCTGCGTGCTTTCAGCTGATTCGGCAGTATCATCTGCCTCCTCAGTCGCTTCGAGCGTTTCGGCGATATCGGTCGTTTCTGTTACTTCGGCGGTTTCGGGATTTTCAGTGGTCTCGATGACTTCTGTGCTTTCAACAGTATCAACGCGCTCGATCGTTTCGTCGGTAACGGTGATAACTATATTGTCGTCCTCGGTCGTGTCATACTCGGGAACAACTGTGTCGGGGACGTTATACTCAGGGAGTGTGACCTCAAGCGTGTCTACATCCTCGGGGTTGATAGGAGTAACAGAGTCGAGATCGCTTTCAGACATCAGCTCCACCAGGAAGATATCAGCGTCATTCTGCAGGAGAGTCATGACGGAACCCGGACACTCTATGCAAATACCTGTTATCATGCTGCTGCCGTTGAATATGGCTGCAACCTGATCTGAGCCTGCTACCCTGCTTCCGTCGGCAAGATATACTGTCTTGACAGGCACGTTTCCGTCGGTGTGTGCTGCTATAACAGCCTCTGCCTGATTGGGAGCAAGGGGAACGGCGAATGTTACCATAACATCCACAAGCTCTTCGCTGTCGCGTACCTTGTTCTGCTGCTCGATAGCGATCTTAACGCGCTCGGAGGAGGAGAGAGCGGAAAGCGACTGGTTTTCACCCACAAGGTCTATTCCGTTTCTTTCATTAAGTGTGGTCATGGCAAGTGTACCGAATGCCACTGTACACGCTGCGACCGCTGTTGTGATACCTATAGCCATCGGGGAGATCTTCTGCCTTGCATATTTGCCTTTTTTGGCGTTGCTTCTGATCTTTTCGGCATCAAACGAATATTCGCTCATAAGCTCTTTGTAAAAATCATGTTTATTCACAAGGCGCGACCTCCTTTCCTATAGGTTTATTGTTATATTATAAGTGATCAAATACCAAATTTCTTCTTTTGACGTTCAAGTGTTCTGTACAGCTTTGTTTTTACAGTGGAAAGCTTCATGTCAAGCTTGTCTGCAACCTCATCCAGCTTCATATCACATACGAAGTGCAGGTAGAATATCTTGCCCACTGTTTCGTCGTCTGACATTATGTCGTCAAATATCTGCTTTGCAAGTATCTTGTCGGACATTACATCCTCAAGCTTTTTCTGATCGCGCGAAAGCTCGGCTTCGAGCGCTGCGGTCTGCTCTTCGTCAAAGTCAGACATATTGAGGATTTTATCCTTGCGCTTTATAAAGCCCGAGAAAAAGCTCTTGCACTCAAACTTTGCAATGTTTATGACAAATGCCTCGGCATTGTCGATATCATCACAGCCTTTATCTTTCAGGCGCTTGTAGAAGCGGGTGTACACATTCTGCACGATGTCCTCGGTGTCCTGAAAACGCGCCGCGTGGCTCACAACAAAACGCGAAACGGCGTTGAACGTTTCGGCGTAAACGGTGTCAAAGTAGCTATCAATGTCAATTTTTCCCACGCGGAGCTCACCTCGCTTATCCGCCTACATAATAGAAGTCAGCGGTTATTTTGAAAAAGTTTCAGATTTTTTTAAGAAATTTATACAGAAAGTTGTTTACATATTGTATAATTTATTGCGATACTCAGGAAAACCGTTCAGAATGTGCCGTTTTTGAGCGCTTTAATGCGCCAAAAGACACATACATTTCCATTATACACATTATGTGCTTGTTTGTCAAATGCAATACACAGGGGAAGCTCACAAAATACCCCCATTATATAAAACGATATATACCGCCGAAAAGTGACAAAAAAACAGGAAAAATTTCAGAAAAAGCAGCTATCGCCCCCGAAATACCATTCGGGAGCGATATTTTTCAGCGTTTATAAACCTTTGCGATGATGATTCCTATAATAAGCATCAATGCCGAGCCGCTCAGCCAAAGCAGCGGCTGCGTATCTGTTGCCTGCGGCATATCTCCGTTTGGCGGGAGCCTGCTGTTATCCAAGCCCGAGGAGTTGCTATCAGGTGCTGCTGTTTCGTCAGGCGGTGCAATACCCTCAGGTATATCATCAGGCATTGTCGGAGCGTCTGTGTTATCGGAAACGGTGCTGTTAAAGTCAGCGTCATTGTCTGCTGCACTGTCGGGCGTAGACTGCACGCTTGTATCGGGAGCAGTCTGACTGTCGGATGTCATAGCATCGGGTGGAAGCATAGCACCATCGGGTGGTGCTACGCCATTGTCGGGGCGACTGCCTGCAAAACCGCCCTGCGGCATCATTCCGTCAGGGGGCGTCTTGTTGTCGGGCATATTGCCAAAGCCGTTTTCGGGCATTGTCATACCTTGCGGAGGAGCTGGCATCGCTGCATCAGCTTCGGGAGGTGTGATCGCTGCGGAGGTTTGATCTTCCTGCAAAGCGG
>SVMQ01000115.1 GCA_015067375.1 Oscillospiraceae bacterium
AACGACGTTTGAGGCGCTGCAAACTACCGCAGGTATCTCAGGCTTCACCCATGAGCAGCGTCTGCCGTCAAGCACCTTTGCAACCGCCGCGATGTAGTCGGGAGAAGTGCCGCAGCAGCCGCCAAACAGCTTAACGCCCTTGTCTGCCATCTGTCCGACAAGCTGTGCATATTCGTCGGGAGTAACGTTGTACTCGTTTGTTGCAGGGTCAGGCAGACCTGCATTCGGACGCACACACACAGGCACTGTCGCCCATTTCAGTATCTCATCAACGATGGGCATAGCCTCTGCAGGGCCAAGCGAGCAGTTCATTCCTATTGCATCAGCACCGAGCGCGGAAAGAGTTATCGCCATAGAAGCGGCACTGCAGCCCGTGAAGGTGCGCATATTCTGCTCAAACGACATCGTGCATATAACAGGCAGGTCTGTATTTTCCTTTGCCGCTAACAGCGCTGTCTTTATCTCCATGAGGTCGGTCATCGTTTCGATGGCGATAAAGTCCGCTCCTCTGCCTGCAAGCATGACCTCCTTAAAGCAGTCGTATGCCTCGTCAACAGGCATATCGCCTGTGGGTCGCAGCATCCTGCCAATAGAGCCGACGTCAAGTCCTACGAGCGTATCAGTACCCTCGCAAGCCTTTCGCGCTATCTCTATCGCCTTTTCTATCACTTCAGTCACAGAATAGGCGCTGTTTTTCAGCTTGTGGCGGTTTGCGCCGAAGGTGTTTGCATAGACCGCCTTTGCGCCTGCCCTGATATACTGACGGTGGATGTCCTCGATCAGCTCAGGGGATGTGAAATTAAGCTCCTCAGGCAGTCCGCCGAGCTTTAGTCCGCTGCGCTGCAGCATAGTTCCCATCGCGCCGTCAAAAAGGATGTGTCCTTCGCCGCTTATCAGTTCCTTGAATGTCATATCTTTCTCCTTATCTCATTTATGAAGCCTGCTTCAAAATGTATCTCGTCCTTTGTCGGAATATATCCGCCGTATCTCACCTTGTTATAGGTGCTGACGATACTGCGCACCTTTTCGGAGCGTAGACCGTTCTCGCCCTTGACCGCGTGTATGTCGGTGTTGTCCGACGCAAGCACGGCAAATGGCGTATCACACAGCCTCAGCAGCATGATACGATAGCCGATGCGATATCTTATCACAGGGTCATTCTCTCTGATATATTTTTTGTACAGCTGATTTTCAAGCTTGCGTCTTGAATTAAGGGTAAGCCTTTCATCGGGGATACCTATAAATTCATCATGATAGCCGAGATCGCTGTGTTCACCGCGCTCACTGAAAAGGAAAGCGAACGTTTCGCGCATAAACTCCATTATCTGCCTGTGGTATTTTATCACTAAAAATACGATTGCTGCGCCAAGCACCAGATACAGCACATCAAAGATAATACCGCCGTCAGAAAATGCAATTCCACTGCCGTTTTCTGCCCCCGACAGGATATCCTTGCCGCTTGCCGAATGGTCAGCGCCCCTCACCAGCGACAACAGCCACGCCGCAATGTTCTTCAGCACCTTTGCAATGAATTTTGCTACAGGCGGCGCAAACAGGAACAGGCTCACTATCAGAAGCGTCACCGCGGCGCACAGCTTGGTGTTATATGCGCGCAGACCCACGGGGAGCGCCATCTTGCCTGCATCCCTCTGATGGGTGCAGCTGTCGATATTCGTCTGATTGGTGAGTATTGCAGAGATAACTATAAGCACGCCGAAAGCTATACACAGCTGATAATTACCCGAGGATATCAGCGCCTCATCGCGCGAAAACCAAAGCAGCACCGACACTATCACCGCCGAAACATAGAACATCGCAAACCAGCCGCGACCGAAGATATCGTGATAATTACGCCCGTAAGCCGAATAGCCGCCCTTGAATACGATGAGCTGTGCAGGTACGATATACAGCACAAGCGCCGTTGAAGCACCAAGCGCTCCGCAGCAGCCGCAATATATGCCGACAGGCAGCACAACCGCAGCCCTTGACATAAACAAGGCAACAGGTCTGTGGCTTCTCGAATGCTGCTGACCTGTACCCCAGCCTGCACAAAGCACGCCCCAGCCGTAAAACATGGCAAGCACGGCATATATGGCAACGTAATGCCACCATACAAACCCATCCAATCCTATACCCTCGCATAGGACGACAAATGGAAATACCGCGGCGAAAATGCCCGATACAGATATGAAACGCAGCGCCTTGCCGCTCATTCGTCATCACCGCTTTCCATAGGATAGTTTCTGGTGCGAGGGATATGATACACCTCACAAAAGCCTGTTTCGTCTATCTCATTTGACAGCAGAGCGACATATCTTCCCTGCTGTCGGAGGATGCTGAGCTGCTCAGCCATTCTGTCGCTGATGATGTTGCTTATCACAAGTATGTCGGTGTATCCCGAAACATCGAGCGTGTCAAGAAAAGCCTCGACATGCTTTCCGCATCTGTTTTTCAGATGTGCAAGCTTTCTCAATATGTTCAGCATATGCTCATAGCCCTCTTCCGCCTGCACGAACATACCATCAGCGCTGTTTGCGGTAAACGCTACCGCCGTATGACTGCGGTAGCAATGGTCAAGCACGAATGCAGCCGCCTTTATCTGAGCTTCAAGCACCGACACGGTGAGCCGCTGCTTTTCATCAGCGATATTGCGCTGCATATTCAGTATCACGAGCATCCTGCGCTCGGTAGTGAATTCGTTGTTATACACCATGAGGTCGCCTGTACGCGCGGTCTGCGCCCAGTGTATCCTGTTCATCGGCTCTCTGCCTGTGTACTCCCTCGCGCCGCTTATCATGAACGGGTCGGGAAGTATGAAACGGCGAACCGTATTATCACCGATATACTGCTCAGAGGACAACGCAGGCTGCTCCATTTCACACGGCGACGGAAGCACACAGATGCTCTCCTGCAGCTTTACCATCGACGACGGCTTGCAAAGCCCGAACAGGTCGCTTACAGACAGCGTTATGTCTTCAATGGTATAGACGCCGCGCTTTTCGCATTTAACCTTCCAGACACGGCGCAGCTTCTGATGACCTTTGAGCATAAAAAATGCCCGAAACCAGTCCCTGTTGAGCGTCTTTGCCGACATTCTGTGCCGTTCCGTAGAAGGAGAGCCAGCGCGAGCAGGATATCTCAGAGCGCGCCCACGGCAGCGGAAGCCATTTGTTGTTTGAAATGGTTTCAACGACCTCTATCTCGTCGCCCTCAAACACCTCGGTATGGCTTATGCTGAGGTCGTACTCAACGTTTGAAAGCCCATAGCTTTTATAGACAAGATACTGCGCGATAAGAACTCCCGTCAGTATCAGCGCCATTACGATAAGTTCCATATTTACTCTATCTCTTCTGTCGGTACAGCCACGCTGTCAAGCACCTGACGCACCACCTCGTCGCAGGTGCGGTCAGCTCCGCCCGAAAGCGAATAGCCGCGGCAGACAAGACGGTGACGTATAACATAAGGCGCTGCCTGTGCGACGTCCTGCGGCATGATGTAATCCCTGCCCTCAGTCATTGCGATGGCAGCGGACATACGCTTGAGCGCTACAGCACCTCGCGTACTGAGTCCAAGCTTTACCGCCGCGTGGCTTCTTGTCGCTGCAGCAAGGTCGGCTATGTAGCCGCAGACCGCTTCGCTTGCCTTGCAGGTGTCAAGCTGCTTCTGAGCTTCGCGGATCTCTTCGGCTGTACACACGGGAGAAAGCTCCTCCACCGCGCTGAATGAACGCGCGCCACTGATGACATCAATCTCCTCGCTACGGGCAGGATAGCCAAGCGCAAGCCTTATCATGAACCTGTCAAGCTGAGCCTCGGGCAACGGATAAGTTCCCTGTATTTCCACAGGATTTTGTGTCGCGAGCACAAAAAACGGCTCACCCATTGCCAGACACTCACCGTCGATAGTAGTCTGATGCTCCTCCATACATTCAAGCAGCGCGGACTGTGTTCGCGGAGTTGCGCGGTTTATCTCATCCGCAAGCAGTATATTGGTGAACACAGGGCCTTTTTTCAGCACGAACTCCTGCGCTTTCATATTATAGAAATTGATACCCGTGATATCAGACGGCAGCAGGTCGGGTGTGAACTGTATGCGCTTGAAATCACAGCTTATCGACCTCGCAAGCGACCTCGCAAGCATGGTCTTGCCTGTTCCGGGGACATCCTCCAGCAGGACATGACCGCCTGCAAGCAGCGCTGCAACTATCAGTCTTATCTCGTTGTTCTTACCTTTGATAACGGAAGAAATATTAGTTACCAGCTTATCAGTGAGCGACTTTATCATAAAGCTTCCTTTCCTGCCGTTTCGGATGTAGCTTCATCCATAGGCATAGCACGCAGTGTGAATATTGCAATTATTCCGATCATGATGCCGCATACCGTCCATATTATCGGTTCGGACAGTATTACGCCAAAGTAGCCGAATATCGGTATCATTATTATAACAGTAAGCACCTTCCATGTAAGCTCTATAAAGCTTGCGATTATCGGAACGACGCTTCTTCCAAGCCCTTGCAGCGAGGAGCGCACTCCCAGCAGCACCGCGAGCGGATAGAAGAACAGCACATTGACCTTGAGATACTGCAATGATGTGCCGACTATCGCATCGCCCTCCTCGGGCAGTATCAGCCGCACCAGAAGCACTCCGCCGAAGTATATGAGCGCAATAGCAAGCGTACACCAGCCAAAGCTGAGGATAAGGCCATCGCGTATTCCTGTTTTGATGCGAGAATACTTTCCTGCACCCCTGTTCTGACTGCAGTAGGTCACAAGCGTTGCTCCGACCGCCGAGAAAGGCATAAGAAGCAGGCTGAGTATCTTTCGAGCGGCGGTGTGCGCGGCGATTATGTCCTCGCCCATGCCGTTGATGCCATTCTGCAGCACGATAGAGCCGATATCCACGATAGAATACATGAGCGCCATGCCAAAGCCTGACCCGAGCATCTCTGCAGCCTCATGAACATTGAAACGGAAATCCTTTGGCTTGACGAGCAGATAGGGTCGGCGCTTAATGAGATAAATGAAGCACACCACAGCCGAGATAAGCTGTGCAAGTACAGTAGCTATAGCCGCGCCCTCAACTCCCCATTCGCACACGCAGACAAAAATCAGGTCGAGCACGATATTCAATACAGCGGATATTATCAGAATAACGAGCGGTATCACGCTGTCACCGACAGCACGCAATATGCCTGACTCCAGATTGTAGATGACGGTTACGATAAGTCCCACGGCAACGATGAACAGATAGGCTCTCGCTTCATCAAAAATGCTTTCGGGAGTGTCAAGCGCACGAAGCAGCGGAGTAATGAACAGCGTTATTCCAAGGATGATGAGCGCGGTTATAGTACCTGCGAATGTTATAGTTCTCGCAATGGCGCGGCGCATCTCGTCGTGGTCCCCTGCGCCGAAGTTCTTTGCGATTATTACAGAGAAGCCCGTCACAAGTCCGTTGACCGTGCTGAACATCAGTGAAACCACCGAAGCAGTAGAGCCGACCGCGGCTATCGAGTTCTTGCCAAGCTCTCTGCCTATAATTATAGTATCAGTAAAGCTGTAAGCCTGCTGGAACACACTGCCGAACAATATCGGCAGCGCAAATAGTATTATCAGCCGCATCGGGCTGCCTTTAGTCAAGTCTTTCATTTGTTCTCCTGTATTTTATATCTGTTATGTGTTAACGAGCATACTTATCACACAAGCTGAAAACCGAGTATACCTATGATGCAGATGATACCGCCGATTATATTGAGTTTTGTACACTCCTCGCGCTTTATTACGCCGATAAAGAACAGCGCAACAAGTATCATAGGCTGTATAAACGAATAATTCGCCATGCTCTGAGTTGCCACGATATTTTCGCACACAAGTCCGATAACATTCGGTATCTTTGTGAGGGACACGAACATCGCGCCGCCTGTTTTCTCCCTGAACAGCTTTATGGGATGCACCTTTGGCGCAAGCACTACGGCAAGCAGCACGAGCGCGATAAACAGCGCAAGCGTTGCCGAGATGTAGCAGCTTCCCTTTTCGCTGCAAAAGAGGTTGACGACCAGTCCGTAGCCGTACTTTGCAAGCAGATATCCGATAAGCGGCAGCAATATCTTCTTGTAATCTATCTTCTTGCCGCCTGAGCGCGCTATCATAAACAAGCCGACAGCAGACAGCGCAATAAAGCCTGTCTTCCACGCTGTACTGATACCAAACTGCTCAGTGCCGCTGACAAGGTCGGTCGCATAGGACAGGAACACTGTTACTCCGAGCCACGCTTTCAGCTCAAACGCCGACATCTCTTTAAGTATGATGGCGGCAAGCTGAAACTCCAGCATTTTTGAGGTCGCCATAAAAGCTATCACAGCGAAGCTCTGCCAGGACATCGTAAATATCCTGCTGTCAAACGGAAGATAAAACAGCATCAGCAGCGAGGTCGCGGCCGCCATGAGAAAGGTCAGTGTATTTCCGTCGAATTTCAGCTTTGCAACGGCATATTTGTCGCTAAGCGAGCATATCGTGTAGCAAGCTACGACCAGAAGCATAAGAGGCATACTATCACCCCTTATCCTGTGATCTCATAGGTGAGATCCTCATAATGAAGCTGTGTGCCGATATCAGTGCCGTCAGGCAGCAGAAACAGCGAGATGAAAAGCTCATCCCCGCTGTCGATATCACGGAGCGTGGCATACTCACCCTGTATGGATATTACCTTATAATCATGTGGTGTCATAGTATGTACCCTTTCTTGCATAATTCTACAGGATATATTGTAGCACAAGTGTTATTAAATTACAAGACGCTGCTGCAAAAAAGAGAAAGTTAATTATTTTTTGTAAAAAGTGCTTGACAAAACTTTTGCGATGTGATATAATATCAACGTTGTGATGCTGCTATGGCTCAGTCGGTAGAGCACATCCTTGGTAAGGATGAGGTCATCGGTTCGATTCCGATTAGCAGCTCCAATAAATAGACCCCCTCAGTATTTCAGCTGTGGGGGTCTTATTTG
>SVMQ01000116.1 GCA_015067375.1 Oscillospiraceae bacterium
CTCTTCCGATCTGCTCCGCTGTCAGCTTCGCGTCCTTCGCCAATATCTCCTGTGACAGCGCGTCCACCTCATACAGTACCTCCGCGTCGTCCGCGATATCTGCCACTTTCAGTGGGGGAAGTCCATGCTGCTGCCGTCCGAAAAAGTTACCGGGGCCGCGCAATTCAAGGTCTTTGCGCGCAAGCTCAAAGCCGTCGTTGGTCTTTACCATAGCCTCTGTCCGCGCCTTGGTATATTCGCTGCCGTTGTCCGTCATCAGAACACAGTAGGACTGCTCGCAACCTCTGCCTACGCGGCCTCTGAGCTGATGAAGCTGAGAAAGCCCGAACTGCTCGGCGTTTTCGATGAGCATCACCACTGCATTCGGCACGTCGATGCCGACCTCTATAACAGTGGTGGAGATAAGCAGCTTAAGCTCGTTATCGCGGAATTTTCGCATTACCTCGTCCTTGTCGGACTGCTTCATCCTGCCGTACAGCAGACCTGTCGGAATGCCGCGGAATTCGCCGTTGCTAAGGCGGTCATGATATTCTATCGCGCTTGCTTTTTCGCTGCGCGTGTTTTCGCTTTCTTCAACAAGGGGGCAGACTATGTATGCCTGCTTGCCCTCGGCTATGTGCTTTTTGATGAAATTGTATATCCTCGGACGGAAAGAAGTATCGACTGCATAAGTCTTTATCGGTATTCTGCCCTTTGGCATCTCGTTTATTACTGACACATCGAGGTCGCCGTAGACGATCATTGCAAGCGTTCTGGGTATAGGCGTCGCGGACATCGCTAGAATATGCGGGTCAATTCCCTTTTCCGCAAGCGCGGAGCGCTGTGCCACGCCGAAGCGGTGCTGCTCGTCAACTATTACAAGCCCCGGCTTTTTCATCGCGGAGCTTTTCTGTATCAGCGCCTGAGTGCCGACCAGCACGCTTATCTCACCATTCGCGGCAGCCTTGCGGACATCCGCTTTCTGCTTTGCGGTAAGGCTTCCCGACAGCAGCTCCACTTTAACTCCGAGGTTTGTCAGAATACTGCTGAATGTACTATAATGCTGCCGTGCAAGTACCTCGGTCGGTGCCATTACAAGCGTCTGAAAGCCGTTGAGATGCGCAAAGTATGCTACTGCAGCAGCCACCAGCGTCTTACCCGAGCCAACATCGCCCTGCAGCAGCCTGTTCATAGGGTACAGACGCTTCATATCCGCGATGCAATCCGAGATAGCCCTAAGCTGCGCATTGGTGGGAGTAAAGGGGAGAGCGTTATAAAACGATGATATGTCCTTTTCAAACATTACAGCACCGCTAAGCTGTCTGCCCCTGCTTCGAAGCAGGGATAAGCCGAGCTTCAGTGTCAGCAGCTCCTCAAAGACCAGTCTGCGCCGCGCGGCTGTGTACTCCTCGCGGTCTTTCGGGAAGTGTATCCTTCGCACTGCTTCGCTTTTGGACAGCAGCGAGTACTTTTGGCAGATGTCCTCTGACAGACGTTCAGACGGCTTGATATAAGACAATGCTGTTTTGATATTTGCAGACACCATGTTATTCGTAAGTCCTGCGGTCAGCGGATATTTCGGGAGAAGTCCGCCCTCATCAGGCTTCACGAACATCGGAGAGGAGACCTGCAGCCCGATAAGGTCGCCTGTTATCTTGCCGTAGAACAGGTATTCCTCGTTTTCCTGCAGCTTTGCAAAGGTGTACTTTGCATTGAAGAATACCGCGCTGATGCTGCCTGTTTCATCGGTGAGCGTTGCCTTGTATATCGCCATTCTTGCATACTCGCTGAACGGCGCGGTCTTTCTCGTCACAAATGCACGAAAGGCGCAGACCTCACCGGGCTGCACCTGTGCTATGGTGCGCGGAGCGGTGAAGTCAACATAGTCCCTTGGATACAGCTCGGTAAGCTGCTCCACCGTTTCCACGCCTATTTTTTTGTACAGCTCGGCTTTTTTCGGGCCGACGCCTTTCAGATAGGTTATTTCCATTATCTAATATTTTATTCCTGTTTTGCGTTTAGAATACCGCGGATGTGGTTTTATAAATGCAAGATATTATTCTACAGAGATGATGTAGTAGTATACGGGCTGTCCGCCGTTCACCAGCACGATGTCGATGTTCTCGTTGATCTTGGAGCGCAGCTTTTCGTAAGCTGCCTGTGCGTCCTCGTCGCTTACGTCAGAGCCGTAGATAACTGTGATGAAGCTGCTGGAGGAGCTTACAAGGCGCTTTGTCAGCTTAACGAGCGACTTTGTGATGTCTGTTTCGGTGAACACGATCTTGCCGTTGTCCATAGCGAGGATCTCACCCTGCTTGATCTTGTGGCCGTCGTATTCGCTGTCGCGCACTGCAAAGGTGATCTGACCGCTTGCCACTCTGCCGAGCGCGTCGGTCATTCCGCTTCTGTTTGCAACGAAATCCGCATCGGGATCGAACGACATCATTGCCGCGATACCCTGAGGGATAGTCCTTGACTGCAGCACGCATACGTTTCTGTCGGCAAGCGCCACAGCCTGCTCAGCAGCCATGATGATATTCTTGTTGTTGGGCAGCACGAATACATTGTGTGCAGGCGTCTGACCCACAGCCTCGAGGATATCCTCCGTTGAGGGGTTCATGGTCTGACCGCCGCGTACCACATTGTCTACGCCGAGATCGCGGAACAGCGCTTCGATACCCGCGCCTGCTGCAACTGCAACAAAGCCCATGTCTTTTTCGGGGGCAACAGGAGTCTTGCGGTTGGTCTGTGCCGCTTCGTCCGCCTTGATGATATTATTGTGCTGCTCACGCATATTTTCTATCTTCATCTTGGTAAGCTCACCGAATTTCAGACCCTCCTCGATAGCCTTGCCAGGATGGTTGGAGTGAACGTGTACCTTGATGATATCGTCATCGTCTACAACTACTACGCAGTCACCGATAGTTTCGAGGAATGCTCTGAGCGCGGTAGCGTCCTTTGCATTGCTCTTCTTGTTTACGATAAACTCAGTGCAGTATGCGAAGGTGATATCCTCGGAGCTGCCGCTTGCGGCTGCCGCAACAGCAACAGGCGCTGCAGGCTTTACTGCATCCTCAGACTCGATACCGCTGCCGCCGCTGATGACAGCAAGCATACCCTGAAGTATCACGATGAGTCCCTTGCCGCCTGCGTCAACTACGCCTGCCTTAGCGAGTGCGGGGAGCAGGTTGGGGGTATTTTCAAGGCTTCTTTCAGCTTCAGAGATATATGCTTTCAGAAACTCAGCAGCATCGCCGCCCTCTATGCCGAGTGGGATGGTATTCTCATAAGCTTCTCTTGCAACAGTGAGGATAGTACCCTCTGTGGGCTTCATGACGGATTTGTAGGCTGCGTCAACACCGAGCTTGAATGCGTCGGACAGCGTCTTTGCGTCAGCCTCGTCCTTGCCTGCAAGACCCTTGGACAGACCTCTGAATATCAGTGACAGGATAACGCCCGAGTTACCTCTTGCGCCGCGCAGCATTGCGGATGCAACAGTCTTTGCCGCGTCGCCTGCGGAAACGCCGCTGTGCATATTTCTCAGCTCGCCTACTGCGTTGTTGATAGTCATGGACATATTCGTACCTGTGTCGCCGTCGGGTACGGGGAATACGTTAAGCTCGTCAACAGCCTGTCTTTGGTTTGAAATGTTGTTAGCTCCCGAGATGACAGCATCCCTGAAAAGCTTTCCTGTAATCATCATTTTCTGCGAAATTCCTTCCTTTTCGATCGTTAGAATGTTTGCTGCTATGTTATGCTGCGCCCTGCTTTACACAGGACGGAATACTCATACTTTCAGGCTCTCAACGTATACATCCACCTTTTCAACGGAGATACCTGTACTCTCCTCTACGGTATAGCGCACCTTGTTCATGATGCTCTTGACAACTGCGCCGACATTGACGCCGTACATAACTGTTATGTGCAGCTCTACAATGAGCTTGTCCTTGCCAACGCGCACCGCAACACCGCGGTCATCCGTCTTGCCCTTTTTGAGGAAAGGCATAGCTGCCGCAAGCGTCTGCCTGGGACTGCTGACATTCATATGCACCACGCCGAAGCAGTTTGTTACTGTACTGCTGATAAGCGCCATAAGATAATCCTGAGAGATAGTTATCTCACCGACATGATTTTTCACTCTTATCATAAATTCTCCTCCTTGCTTTATGTTTATATTATTGATACTCCGTGCTTTTCGGGCTTGCATACCGATGTGAAGTACATCGGCAGCCGCTTGGCTGCCTCAAGTGCAGCCTGCTCCGTATCGAATACCCCGAATACTGCCGCGCCGCTGCCTGTAAGCATTGCGCCGCGCGCTCCCTCGGAGATGAGCGCGGATTTGATTTTTTCTATCCTGCTGTCGTTATACAGCAGCTCGAATGTATTGTACATCATCGCCGCAAAGCTTTTGTCCTCAATTGCAGCAGTGAATTCAGACAGCGCATTTTTAGGCGCGAGCGGACTTTCATCATACCTGTGGTAAGCTGCTCCCGTGGGACAGGTGAAGTCAGGCATCACCACAAGAAAAACGCAGTCTGTGACTTCCTGACAGGATGACAGCTCTTCGCCGATGCCCTTGCAGACCTTGGTGCCGCCGCAAAGACAGAAAGGCACATCCGCGCCTGTCGAAAGCGCGATGCGATACAGCTCCTCTTCCGACACAAGACCGAAATGCTTATCCAGCGCGTGCAGCACCGCAGCAGCGTCAGCACTGCCGCCGCCCATTCCTGCACCGCTCGGGATGCGCTTTTGTATATCTATCGTGACCTTGGCTGTAATGCCTGCCGCTTCAAGGTAGCGCTCGGCCGCCTTGTACGCGATATTGCGCTCGTCAGACGGGATATGCGGCGCATCACAGGAAATCGTTATTCCGCTGCCCTCGCAAACACAAACATCCACGATATCGGACAGCGAGATGCTCTGCATCACCATTTCAAGTGTGTGATAGCCGTCATCTCTCCTGCCTGTTATGTCGAGGTAGAGATTGAGCTTTGCATTTGCGATTACGGTCACTTCTTTATCTCCTCAAGAAACTCGCGGATGCGTCCCAGTGCAGTTGTAAGATGCTGTACGGAATACGCATACGAAACGCGCACGAAGCCCTCTCCGCTCTCACCGAAAGCGCTTCCGGGGACTACTGCGACCTTTTTGCCGTAGATGAGCTTTTCGCAGAATTCCGCGGAGGTCATTCCTGTGCTCTTGATGCAGGGGAATACATAGAAGGCACCCTCAGGCTCGAAGCAGTCAAGCCCCATGTCGTTGAAGCCTTTTACAAGCAGACGGCGGCGCATATCGTACTCTTCTATCATCTTGTCAACTTCCTCACGACAGCTTCGCAGCGCGGTTATTGCGGCATACTGGCTCACCGTAGGGCTGGACATGATGCAGTATTGGTGCAGCTTGAGCATCTGCTTCATTATCGGTTGAGGGCCTGCGGCGTAGCCGAGGCGCCAGCCTGTCATAGCAAAGGCTTTGGAGAAACCATTGATGACGATGGTGCGCTCCCTCATTCCGTCTATCTCGGCAAAGGAAACGTGCTTTGCGCCGTTGTAGGTCATCTCGGAGTATATCTCATCCGACAGCACGATGATGTCAGTGCCGCGCAGCACATCAGCTATCTGCTCCAGATGCTCACGGCGCATAACAGCGCCTGTGGGATTATTCGGGAAAGGCAGCACGAGCGCCTTTGTTTTTGGGGTTATCTTCTCTTTCAGCGCCTCGGCTGTCAGGCGGAAGTTGTCCTCGCGCTTTGTTACTATCGGCACAGGAGTGCCGCCGCATACCGAAACCAGCGGGGAATAGCACACAAAGCTAGGCTCAGGCACAAGCACCTCGTCGCCTGCCTGAACAAGTGTGCGCAATGCCATGTCGATAGCCTCAGAGCCGCCGACGGTGACGATTATCTCCTTGTCGGGACTGTACTCTGTATGGATGGTGTCTTTGAGGTAGTCGGATATAGCTCTTCTCAGCTCGATAAGACCGCTGTTTGCAGTATATGCCGTGCGACCCTTTTCAAGCACGCGGATAGCCTCCTTGCGGACAGCCCATGGCGTCTTGAAATCAGGCTCGCCGACGGACAGCGAGATAACGCCCTCCACCTGCTGAGCTATATCAAAAAATTTTCTTATGCCCGACGGCTGTATGCCTGTAATATGCTCGGGCAGTATCTTGTCATAATCTATCACGGAGATACTAAGCTCCTTTCATCGGTAGAGTCCTCGCTGAATACATGGTTCTTTTCCTTGTATCTCTTGAGGATGAAGTGTGTTGCGGTGGAGATAACGCCGTCAAGCGCGGAAAGGCGCTCGGAAACGAACAGTGCCACCTTGCGCAGAGATGTGCCTGTAACGGTAACAGACAGGTCGTATGCGCCGCTCAGCAGGAATACGCTGTCCACCTCGTCATACTCCATGATGGTGTGTGCGAGGTCGTCAAAGCCCTTGCCCTTCATGGGTGCTACCTTTATCTCTATGATAGCGGTAACTCGTGTTTCGTCAACGCTTTCTTCGTTTATGATAGCGGTATAGCCCATAAGTATACCGTCCGCCTCAAGCTGTTTTATCTGCGCGGCGACCTCTGCCTCTGTAATGCCCAGCATCGTTGCCAGCTCCGCGTTGGAAAGTCTTGCGTTCTGTCTTAATAGATCCAGCAGCTTGTTCATGATCGTGTCCTCCATTATATTCCATTATATTTTAATAAAAATTGGTCGTTTTTTGCTGAATACGCATATTTCATTATAACCGATATCCCGCAGCATATCAAGACATTTGGGGATATCCGCGCCGACATCTTCAACGCGGTGCGCATCCGAGCCTACGGTTATCAGTCTGCCGCCCTTGTCGAAGTAGCGCTTTATGTATTCCGCCGACGGCATAGGGACGTGCAGTCCTTTGCGTATTCCGGAGGAGTTTACCTCCAGTGCGATGTTGCTTTTTATGATGACATCCAGTATCTTGTCGATGATGGCGGTGTAGCGGCTCATATCCACCTCATGACCGCCGAAGTC
>SVMQ01000117.1 GCA_015067375.1 Oscillospiraceae bacterium
CCGCAAGCGACGAGCTGGTTAAGGAGCTTCAGGATCATGTAAAGAAGAACACCGCACCCTATAAGTATCCCAGAATGATCGAATTTGTGGACGAGCTTCCCAAGACCATCAGCGGAAAGATCAAGAGAACAGAGATCAGAAAGCGCGATATTGAAAAATACAATGCGGAAAATCCGCTGTAATAAGCAGAAATTTGCATATAATGCATACAAAAGGAGAAAAAACAATGGTTGTTATCGAAATGGAAAATGGCAAGAAGATCAAGCTGGAGCTTTATCCCGACAAGGCTCCCATAACAGTTGAGAACTTCCTCAAGCTGGTTGGCGAGGGCTTTTATGATGGACTTATCTTCCACCGCGTTATCAAGGATTTCATGATCCAGGGCGGCGACCCCACAGGAACAGGTATGGGCGGCGCAAAGGAGAAGATCAAGGGCGAGTTCCTTATGAACGGCGTGCCTAACAGTCTTTCTCATGAGCGCGGCGTGCTGTCCATGGCAAGAGCGCAGAACCCTAACTCCGCAAGCTCCCAGTTCTTTATCTGCCACAAGGATTCCAAGTTCCTTGACGGTCAGTATGCGGCATTCGGCAGAGTCGTAGAGGGCATGGATGCGGTCGATGAGATCGCTGAGACCGCTACTGATATGAGCGATCGTCCCAAGAACGACATGAGAATGAAGAAGGTATACATCGAGGAATAATTTCTTAATGCGCTTCCTTAACAGGAGGCGCATTTTTCTGCCTGTATGCAGCAGACAGATATTCCCAAACATCGCGTTATGCACTATGCACAAAAAAGCAAGGCGGTTTTAATCACTATGTGTCCATTTTTGGGCGTGAGGGCGCTAAATCGCTGTATTTGGTATTGACAAAAGCAGTCTTTTATAGTATTATTAAAGAATAGGAGTATAGGCGAAGTATGCCTTTTCCGTATCATTCAAAAAGAGGTTAAAAATGCAGTTTGGAAGTGTGGCATTTTTTAAAGTGCTTATAAAAACTGTTCTCTGTATAGTGTTCTTTGTTCCGCTGGTGCTTTGCGTGATATTCGCTGTGTTGCTGTGGAACAAGGGTGTAACACTGGAAGAGGTTCAGTATGAAAATGAAAAGCTTGCCTATAAGGTCGAGCTTCTCAGCGGCAACGCTGACCTCACGGTAGAGGACTTTTACAAGGTCTATTCCGAAAGCGGTCTTTCCGATGCCGCGCTCATCGCCTATATAAACGGCGAAGCAGTTCCCGATGATACACAGGCGGATGTTCAGACGAAGGAGGCTTCTTCTGTTGTTACGGAAGAAGTGTCAGCTGAGGCAGTTCAGACTGCAGAAACAGCAGAGCCTGAACAGACCGAGGAGACTCAGGAGGTTCCTGTAGTGGAGCCTGTCAGTCCTTATGCGTCGCTGTATGAGGATATGACAGTCCGCGTACCGACGGTGTTTGTCCGCGAGGAGGGTACTATCTACCTCACTTTCGACGACGGCCCGTCGAAAAATACATATTCGGTGCTGTATTATCTCGATAAATATGACATCAAGGCGACATTCTTTGTCGTGCCTCAGCGCACGGAAGAGTGCTATGCGATAATGAAGCAGATCGTAGACAGCGGTCATGCTATCGGTGTACACAGCACATCGCATGATTACAATACCATCTACACCTCCGTGGAGGCGTATCTTGAGGATTTCTACAACGCATGGCAGATGATCTATGAGGCGACAGGCGTAAAGACCGAGATATTCCGCTTCCCCGGCGGCAGCCTTAATGACTACAACGCCGCGACGCGCGACGCGATCATCGAAGAGATGACAAGGCGCGGATTCCGTTTCTACGACTGGAACGTGGACAGCAACGACGCTGGCGGCGCAACATGGACTGATATGTATAATTCGATCCCCGCGGCGATCGCAACCAAGGTGCGTTCGTTCGTGCTGATGCATGATTCCGCGGCAAGAGAGAACACGGTCTATGTACTGGAGGATATCCTCATGCTGCTCAAGAATGAGGGCTACAAGTTCGACAAGATCAATAACAACACGCAGCCTGTACAGTTTATCGGGCCTTATGCGTAACTGAAAACAGAAAGGATAACCAATATGGGTATTAAAGATAATTTTTCGCAGGCAGTAAAGGAGCTGTGGAAGAACGACCGCTTGGATGACGGCACCGAAGCGCCTGCGGCGCAGCCCGGTGTCCCTACTCAGCTCGATCAGTATCTTGCGCAGCAGGATGATGAGGTAACGATGCCTGTTACACAGCCTGTACAGCAGGCTGCTGCACAGACAGCGCAGGGCGTCAACGCTCAGCCTGCACAGGCGGCTATCAATCAGGAGGTAAATGCTGCGGGCGTTCCTCTTGAAACTCCGTACTATCGTCCGCAGCCTCAGCCTGCGGAGCAGCCGCAGCCCGCACCTGCTCAGACCGCACAGGCAGCGCCCCAGCAGGCAGCGCCAACGATGAATGCGCAGACTGCTCAGCCGCAGCAGGCGGCTCAGACCGCACAGGGTGGCTTTGGCGGCGGTTACAATAATGGCGGCTACGGCGGAGGTTATAACCCTCCTGCTTCGGGCAATGTCAATGCAAACCGCGCAGCAGGCGTTACTGATGAGGTTACGGTCATCTCCAAGAATACGGTGATAGACGGAAACATCCGCTCTCTTGCAAATATGCAGGTGGATGGTAACATCAAGGGCAACGTGGAGACCACGCGTGATATCGATATGACAGGAAAGATCGTCGGCGATGTCACCTGTAACAACGCAAGCATGAACTCCGCGGCTATGCAGGGCAACATAAGCATAAAGGGCAAGATGCGTATGGATCGCGACACCATACTTATCGGTGATCTTACATCGCAGTATGCTGATGTAAACGGCCGTATCAGAGGCAAGCTTGAGATAGCAGGAAAGGCTGAGCTTAAGCGTGACGCGATCGTATTCGGTGATATAAACGCGTCTACTATCGCAGTAACAGACGGCGCTATCATTCAGGGATATGTAAACACCACATTCCTGTCCAAGGAGGACAGCCGCAACGCATTCCCCGATGCGATCTCGCTCGACACGGGCAAGGAAGCAGGCGCAAAGTAAGCTACATTCTAGTCTGAAAGGTATTTTCCATGAGCAAAAAACAAAAAGAATCCTTAGTGCCGCTTATATCAACGCTGATCGTTGCGGTACTTGCAATAGGCATGGCGATAGCCGCAATGCTGATACTAAAGGGCGACAAAACTCCCGATACACCTTCATCAACACCGTCGAGCGACACATCTGTTTCTGCGCCGTCATTTGAACTGGCAGGAGAGCAGAAGGTGACGTTTGAAACAGAGATAATTCCCAACCTTGTTGACGGCAACAGGCGCATCATAAGTATGTTCGTGACCGATGGTCTGGCGTATGAGCCTGAGCCTTACGGCAATGATCCCGAGGACGAGCTGTATACAGTGTCGGATCCTCAATTTACAACGCTTGAACAGATCGAGGAGTTTGTGCGCTCGATCTATACCGAGGACGAAGCACGTCGTATCATGACAAATATCGACGGTCGCGGCCTTGCGGTATATCAGAATCGTAAAAAGCTCGTCAAGGTCGAGGAAACTTATGAGGGAACGGCTGAAAGCACCGCGGAGAGCGATGATGACGGCGGAAGCGTTCACTATAAGGAAGAATATGTACTCGGCATAAGCATGAATTTTAAGGGCGATGACAGCTACAATAAGAACTGGCTTGATCTTAATTACAGCTATGATTTCGTGACCGAAACAGAATGCAATGTTACGTTGTATTTCAATGGCTACGATCCTTCCGCAGGGGCCTCCGCGGCTTCTCCCGAGGATGTGCTGCAGCTTAAGATGGTGAAGATAGGCGACGAGTGGCGTCTGACTGCGCTTGTTTATTGATGATGAGCAGGAATGAAAATCCACTTTCCACATACGCTGTTGTCAGTCAGCTGGCGTTTTCGATAATCACTCCGCTGCTTGTTTTCATTGTCGGAGGGCATTTCGCATCCGAGCATTTCGGATGGCCCGACTGGGCGATGGCGGTGTGCGTTATTCTTGGTATAGTATTTATGCTGAGTGGCGGTATATCCTATCTGAGGAAGCTTATCCGCATCTATGGCAAGGACAACAAAAACGCTCCGCGCTGTTACAACAGCCGCGAGGACAATGATTATTACGATGATTATAAGTGAGTGCTATGGCGGCTAAGAGAAAACATATCGTATTGCAGGAGATGCGCTCCCTGCTTCCGTATTATCTGGTGATCAATTCCGTGTATTTCGCGGTGATCATCGTGCTGTTCTTTGCACTTGGCTTTGACTACACCCTGCTTACGGGCGGAATTTACGGCAATGCTGTTTGCGTGCTGAATTTCTGGCTGCTCGGGGTGACGGCTGAGATCGCAGTCAAAAAGAACGCGAAATCAGCGCAGGTTTATATGAATACGATGTATTGCATCAGATATCTCGGTATGTTTGCTGCGATGTCGGCGGCGGCGCTGCTGCCGTGGTTCGATCTGTTCACGGCGGTGATCCCGTTGCTGTTTCCAAAGATCGTTATAACGCTAAGGGCGATACGCGAGAAGAGCGAGCCGTAAAATAATATCGTATATCAAAACTTATGAACTATATTCCGCTTTATGCGGTGTATATACCCGATGAAAATCGGCACAAAAGGAGGACTGATACAAAATGTCGACCGTAATGCTTATGGCAGCAGAAGCTGCTGCTGAAAATACATTTACTGTCAACGGACCACTTATCGTTGCCAGCTGGGAAATGTTCGGTATGACATGGAACCTGACCGAATCGGTAATCGTACAGTGGATAGTGATGCTGATAATTCTTGCGATATGCCTGATACTCGGCACGGGACTGAAAGTGGTTCCCACGACACGTCGTCAGGCTTTGGCGGAAACCCTTGTGAACTTTGTCAACGATATGGTTGACGGTAGTATGGGTACAAAATACAGGGCGTACAGATCGTATATCGGTATTCTTATCGTGTATGTGGTGCTTTGCAACCTGATAAGCCTTGTGGGTCTGAGAGCTCCGACAGCGGATGTTTCGGTCACAGGTACTCTGGCTATCATAACATTCTTTATGACACAGTACAACCGTGCAAAGACGGGTGGAGTCAAGGGTTATTTCAAGGCGTTCCTTGATCCGCTTCCGTTTATGCTGCCGTCCAATATAATCGGTGAGATATCCAACCCCGTTTCCATGGCGCTCCGTCTTTTCGGTAACATGGTAGCAGGTATGGTTATCGGCGGTCTGATCTATTTTGCACTTGGCAATGTTATGCCGCCTGTCTTTATTCCCGCAGTAGCATCGCTGTATTTCGATATCTTCTCGGGCGTGATCCAGGCATACATCTTTACCATGCTCACGATGTCGTACATCACAAACGCAGAATGTGAGTAATAACGATCGGATATTATTCCCCTTGGGGACAATATACAAGCAAATCTATATTCAATGGAGGAAATCAAAATGGCTACAGAACTTCAGGCACTTATCAACCCCGAATCCATGAAAATGTTATCTCATGCTATCGTTCTCGGCTGCTCCGCTCTCGGCGCAGGCGCTGCAATGATCGCAGGTATCGGCCCCGGTATCGGTGAGGGCTACTGCGGCGGTAAGGCAGTTGAGGCTATCGGCAGACAGCCCGAGGCTTCCGGTGCAGTCACAAGAACAATGATCATCGGTGACGCTATCGCGGAGACTACAGGTATCTACGCGCTGGTAGTTGCACTGCTGCTCCTTTATGCTAACCCTATCGCAAGCGCATTCACAAAGGTTTGGATGCCTAAATAAATTCGAAACAAAGCATAAAGGGAGGAGTTGGGCATAATGCTGAATTTTATCAGCGAGGCAGGTGCGACAGAAGTCGAGGCTTCACGCGAGTGGTATGAAGCACTGGTTTCTATCAATCCCACTACCATCATTTTCACTCTGATAAATGTGTTCATCATCTTCCTTATCTTCAGGATATTCCTGTACAAGCCCGTATGCAAGATACTTGACCAGCGAAACGAGATGTCAGCTAAGGAGATAGCTGACGCTCAGGCTGCAAAGGAATCCGCGCAGAAAACCGAGCAGGAGTACCTTGCAAGGCTCGCTGATGCAAAGGCTGAGGCTGCTGAGATCATGAAGCAGGCTACAGTAAGAGCGCAGGCGCGCGAGGAAGAGATCATCTCCGATGCCAATCAGAAGGCGTCCGAGATCAGAGCCAAGGCTGAGGAGTCTATTGAACGCGACAAGAAGCGCGCAATGAACGAGATTAAGGATGAGATCTCCGATATCGTAATTCTTGCAGCTACCAAGGTCGTTGAAAAGGAGATCTCGGCTAAGGATAACGAGGAGATCATCTCCAATTTCTTAGTGAACGTCGGCAAAGAGGACTGATGTCCGCTGACCTAATGGAGAATATTTATGAACGACAAGGCTGAAAAGGTATACAGCGAAGCTTTTTTTGAGCTGTGCGTCGAGGAATGTCCCGACAGGCTGAAGGATATCTCAGATGAGCTTTCCGCACTGGAGGCTATATTCTGTGATAATCCCGAGCTTGCTAAGCTTATGGGTACTCCTACGATCTCAGCGGACGAAAAGCTGTCGCTTATCAAGGATATCATCAAAAGCGGAAACGTTTCCGAGTTTACGGGAAATCTGCTCTGCCTGCTTGCAGAAAAGGGTCGTTTCGGATGCTTTGAGGGTATCGTGAAGTGCTTCCGTACAAAATACAACGAGCACTTTAAGATCGCCGAGATAGTTGTTACAACAAGCACGCCGCTTACTGAGGATATGCGCGCAAAGATCGCCGCAAGAATGTCCGAGGTGACGGGCAAGACGGTCACTATCCGTGAAAAGCTTGACCCCGATATCATCGGCGGTATCGTTATCGACTACGGCAGCACACGCTATGACGGCAGCGTCAGAGCAAGACTCAATGCGATAAAGAACGAGCTTGGCTCGGTAGA
>SVMQ01000118.1 GCA_015067375.1 Oscillospiraceae bacterium
ATGATCTTTTATTTCGACATGATATCACATATCTTATTGGTAAATCCGACAGGATCCTCGATAGCCATACCCTCGATAAGCAGAGCCTGCGCATACAGGATATCCGCATACATCGCAACAGCGTCCTTGTCGCTCTCGTAGAGGGACTTCAGCTTTGCAAAGATGGGGTGTTCAGCGTTTATCTCAAGTATCTTCTGGGCCTTTGCGGAGTTTGCCTGTTCGTCGGGCATTGCGGAAAGCACCTTCTCCATCTCAACAGAGAGCATACCCTCGCTCGTGATGCACACAGGGTGAGTCTTAAGGCGCTGCGACAGCTTTACTGCCTTGACCTTGCCGCTGAGCTTCTCGGTCATGAAGTCGAACAGCTCCTTGTTCTCTTCCTCAGCCTTTTTGATCTCTTCCTTCTCTGCCTCTGTTTCAAGACCGAGGTCGTCCGCGGAAACGGACTTGAACTCCTTGCCGTTGTAGTCGTGCATCATCTGAACGGTGAACTCGTCCACATGGTCGGTGAAGTAAAGTATCTCGTAGCCCTTATCCTTTACCATTTCGGTCTGGGGAAGCGCCTCTATCCTCGCGATGGACGAGCCGCTTGCAAAGTAGATGTACTTCTGCTCCTCCTTCATGCGGGAAACGTACTCCTCAAGGGTAACGTAGCCGCCGAAGCTTGACTTGAACATAAGCAGCTCCTGCAGATTCTCCTTGTTAGCGCCGAAGCTTTCATAGATGCCGTACTTTATCTGGATGCCGAATGCGTCGAAGAACTTTTCGTACTTCTCGCGGTCGTTCTTCTGCAGCTTTTTCAGCTCGTTCTTGATGGATTTTTCGAGGCTCTTTGCGATAAGCTTGAGCTGTCTGTCGTGCTGCAGCATCTCACGCGAGATGTTCAGCGAAAGATCCTCACTGTCTACAAGACCTCTTACAAAGCTGAAATAGTCGGGCAGCAGGTCAGCGCACTTCTCCATTATCATAACGCCGTTTGAGTACAGCGTCAGACCCTTTTCGAAGTTCTTGGAGTAGTAGTCGAAAGGTGCCTTTGCAGGGATATACATAAGCGCGGTATAGGTCGCTGTACCCTCTGTCTTGGTATGGATATGTGTGAGCGGCTGGTCGTAATCGTAGTATTTGTCCTTGTAGAAGCCGTTGTACTCTTCATCGGTCAGCTCGTTCTTGGACTTCTTCCAGATAGGAGTCATGCTGTTGAGCGTTTCGGTAACTATCTCAGTTTCGTACTCGTCCTCTGTGCCCTCTTTCAGCTTGCGGTGTTCCTCGTTCATGAGAATGGGATAGCGGATGTAGTCGGAGTACTTGCGGATAAGGCTCTTTATCTTGTACGGCTGCAGGAACTCGTCGTAGTTCTCCTCGTCAGCGTTATCCTTGACCTCAAGGATTATCTGTGTGCCGTAGGTGTCCTTGTTTGCTTCCTCGATAGTGTAGCCGTCTACGCCCTCGCTTCTCCACATATACGCCTGCTCAGCGCCATACGCCTTGGAGATAACAGTCACGCGCTTAGCTACCATAAATGCGGAGTAGAAGCCTACGCCGAACTGACCGATGATATTCACATCCTCAGCCTTTTCGTTCTCGGTCTTGAATGCGAGCGAGCCGCTCTTTGCAATAGTACCGAGGTTGTTTTCAAGCTCGTCCTTGGTCATACCGATACCGTTGTCGGTGAGGGTAATGGTGCGCGCGTCCTTGTCTGCCTCTATCCTGATAGCCATGTCAGAGCGTGTGATGCCTGTGTTCTCGCTCATAGACTTGAAGTAAAGCTTATCCATAGCGTCGCTTGCGTTTGAGATAAGCTCACGCAGGAATATCTCCTTGTGAGTGTAGATGCTGTTTATCATCATCTCAAGCAGTCGCTTGGATTCCGCCTTGAATTCTTTTGTTTCCATTTAGTTCAGCTCCTTAAATTTGTGTATATATCGCGGCAAAAAGCCGTGTAAGTAAAATTTTTAGCACTCTCAGAACAAGAGTGCTAAAATTATTATATCACATTTTCAGAAAAAATCAAGGGGGTTTATTGAAAAATAGATGAAAAAGTAGTATAATCTCTATAGACATATTAGAAAGGACTCAATATATGGACTCGGCAAAGATAATCGCATTTCAGGCAGTGGTCATGTTCATACTGCTGTTTTTCGGATATTTCCTTTATAAAAAGAAGATGCTGTCGGATGAGAGCACAAAGCAGCTCTCCGCGATAACGCTCACGATAGTAAATCCCATCGTGATATTCAACTCCTACCTTATGGATTTCAATGTGGAGCTGCTGAAAGGTCTTGCGATAGCATTCGGGCTTGCGGTGGTCGCGCATCTGGCGCTTATCGCCGCATCAATGATCGCAGTCAGAAAAAGCAAGCCAAACTACATGATAGAGCGCTTCGCGATGATCTACGCAAACTGCGGATTCATGGGTATACCGCTTGTAAAGGCGACCTTCGGTGACGAGGGCGTATTCTATCTGACAGGCTTCATAACCGTATTCAACCTGTTCATGTGGACGCACGGCACGCTTATGATGAGCGGTCAGAGATCCGCTGGCTTCAGCGATACCGCAAAAAGCATAGGCAAGGTGCTTCTCTCTCCTGCAATAATCGCTATCGCGATAGGCATGGTGTTCTTCTTTTCGGGGCTGCGCCTGCCGTCCGTGGTGCAGACTCCGCTCGACTACATAGGCAGCCTTAACACTCCGCTTGCGATGATAGTATCAGGTGCGACTATCGCAAAGGCAGGTCTGCTGCGCGGCTTCAAATGTGGCAGAGTGTATTATGTACAGCTGTTCAAGCTCTTGCTCGTGCCTGCACTTCTGACGATAGCTTATGTGCCGCTGGTAAGGCTCGGAGTATCGGCAACCGTCATAAACACGATACTCATCGCATCCGCCGCTCCTACTGCTTCGGCAACCATCATGTTCTCATATAAGCACGGCAGGGATGAAGCCTACGCCTCGGGACATTTCGCCGTTTCCACTATAGCAAGCATGGCTACGATGCCGATAATTCTGTTGTTATCAGCTTTAATTATGGATGTTGTAGCGCGATAAAAATGATTAAAAAATAACAAATAGTATAAATGCACAAAATAGCCAATTTCAACAATATAAATTTGGTTGTTTTGAGCGTTGCAAAATAACACTTAAGATGATATAATTAAAGAGTGATAAATAGTGCAAGACAGTATTGTAGCTTTATAGCTAACATACTTCTTAATATATTTTCCCCAATTATTTTGCCGTATCTAGAACCGCTTTTCCCCAAGCGGACGGCGCATTGTTTGAGTTGCCGCAGACACCCCCTTGTCTGCGGGTTTTTTTTGCCTTTTCGGTGATATATAACCATTTGAACACCGATGTAACATACTTTTGCGCAAATGTAAAGAACCTGTAATGGACATTTCCACCCGTATGCTGTATCATATAGATACCACATATAACATAAGGAGGTACAGATGAGATTTCAGGAAAAGCTAATAAATCTGCGAAAGGCAAACGGACTGACGCAGGAGCAGCTCGCAGAAAAGCTGAGCGTTTCGAGGCAGGCGGTATCGCGCTGGGAAGCAGGCGACTCTGCACCTGATATGTATAACCTGCAGGCGATATGCAGATATTTCGGGGTTTCGGCAGATTATCTTATCAACGACGACCTGACCAGCGAAAACGACACGCCGCTTGCTCAGAAAAAGGACAACGAGATACAACAAGAAAAACAAAACCGCAAAAATATGCACCTTATTGCGGGCGTATGCTTTGTTATCGCATGGATGTGTGCTGTCTACGGGTTGATCAACGCGGAGATAGGAATACAGCTTCTGCTGTCTGCGATAAGTTGTGTGCTGACAGCCGTTTGCGCCGCGATACAGTTTGTGTGCTATTTCAGAAAATAAAATTTTTTCCTTTGCCGTGCAACCTTTCTGCGCGGCACTTTGTTTTATTAGCAGAATGAAATGTGCACACCAATTCATTGACCGTAAAATGAAAGGGGTATAGTTATGAAAAAGAACATAGCACTTTTACTGGCATCCGTAATGCTGTTATCAGCAACGGGCTGCGCTACAAAAGACGAAGCACACACCAACGCCGTGGAGGAATACTCGCATAGCAACAAGTCAAGCACCGCAAAGGAAAAAGGCGAAAGCTCAGCAGGCTCCGCTGATATAAGCACCACTGCCGCCGCTGTTTCAGGCGAGGAATACAATGTTGCCGAAGGCGACTATATCACCTTTGACGATGTCGCATTTGATGCTGCGATCGCGGACTCAGCAACAGGCGGATTCGATGAGTATATGGAAGCTCCCGAGTACGGCGACTGCATCGAGATACCATTCTACGAGGAGGAATATATCCAGCCCTCCGCAGGCCTGCTGACAGGCGGCGAATGGCGCGACAACGACCACTGGAACGACTGGGTATCGCTCTACCAGACGCATGACGACTGGAACGACTACCGCGAAGTCTGGGACATAGAATATACCAGCCGCCACGAGGTCATAGTGACCGCAAACGGTGTTCCCGTAGAGGGTGCGGTAGTAACTCAGGATATCGGCGCGGTACGCACCGCCATAACCGACAACCGCGGCAGAGCATACCTCTATTTCAACGACAGTAATGCCGACCAGGTGTATGAGATCACGGCTGAATACAACGGTGCAAGCGCTTCTGTCACCACACCAATGGAGGGCGACGGCAGCTATACCATCGACCTCGGTCAGGCTGATATGCAGGATGTTGAGCGTGAAAAGTCACTTGACCTCATGCTGATGATAGACACAACAGGCTCCATGACAGACGAGCTTATGTACCTGCAAAAGGAGCTTGAGGATGTGATAAAGCGCGTCAAGAAAGACAACGCAAACCTTGATGTCCGCGTCAGCGTGAACTTCTACCGTGACGAGTATGACGACTATATCATCCGCGAATTCGATTTCAGCGACGACATAAACAGTGTTCTGACAGACCTTGCCGCTCAGGATGCCAACGGCGGCGGCGACTACCCCGAAGCTGTCCACACCGCGCTCAACAGTGCGCTCAATGCACATGACTGGAACGAGGATGCTACAAAGCTTATGTTCTTCGTACTTGACGCGCCGCCACATGATGACGCGCAGATAATCGACGAGGTACACAAGCATATCTCCGATGCAGCAGCACAGGGCATCCGCATAATTCCCGTAGCCTCCAGCGGTATCGACAAATCCACCGAATACCTGCTCAGGACTATGGCATTCATGACAGGCGGCACCTACACATTCCTCACCGACGACAGCGGCATAGGCGGCAGCCACATCGAGCCGACCATCGGTGATTATCAGGTAGAAAAGCTCAACGACATGATGGTAAGGATAATCAACGATTATCTCACAACGGTGACTGACATCAGCATTTCGGATGATAGCAGCAATGTACAGAATTCAGCTGAACTGAGTATGGAGAACTTGATTTTCAGTGCAGCCAAAAACTATCCGTCAGGCGCTGACCCCTTTGCGTATCATTTCCTCTTCACCACATCCGATGGCGCAATATACAAAGCAAAATATGACGACGAACTTCAGGCGTGCAAGCACATCCAAACCTGCGACGATGCAGCAGATGAGCTGCTTGCACAGGCAGAGCTTGTGGGTTATATTCCCGAAAGCGACATTGACAGGATAAATGAGCTTATTGCACTGGTAGATGCAGACAGCGATTTCTACGATCGAAGCATCGATGACAACGGACTTGCCCCCGATGTCGAGGAGACCGTGCATTACACGACTTATTGCTATTATAACGGCGAGAACGGAAAGGCGGCATTCCATATTGCTTCACGCGGAAAGGAACAAGGAACCTCCTATAAGACTTACGACGAAAATGCACAGGCAGTCCTTGATCTGATCTGGAGCAGTGACTTCTATCAGGAGTGGGCAGAATGATCAGAATAATATTATATGCTGTACTGCTGTCACTTCTGAGTGGCTGCTCAAGCAAAGAAACGCTCTATCAGATAGAGCCGCCCCCTGACACCTTAGCCGCCGTTGAGGATATCTCCCTCTCCGAAAACGAGCGATGGATAGCCGCTGATACAGAAGTCGTCGTGCAGGATCTTGGCGTATATGACGAGCGCACTGCTATCAAAGCGCCGTTCACTGACAATGTATTCACCACCTATTCCGCATGGGAAAAGGCTGCAAATGCAACAGGCGGCGAGGTGCTGAGCGAAAAGCTCGACCGCTACGGCAAGGACTTCTTTTCCGCAAACGCACTGTGCTGCTGCACGGAATCCACCTCAGCAGGGATGGGATATATAATAGAAGGCGTATCCATCGGCGAAAAGGACGAAAAAAATACACTGACGCTGTACGTTTCCTACAGCGAGCGCGGTATGATGAACCACCTTGCCAACTACTATTTCTTTGTAGAGATGAATACTGCTGACAGTGCAGATATCGACGAAATTTCTATAATTAAGTACAGCCGCAGCTGACACAAAGCCGAGGTCTTTCCAAACCGAAGGATCTCGGCTTTTGCTTTATTTTCAGCCAACATTCAGACCTTTATCACAAAAAACAGTCGGTGCATGACACGAAGTGCCAAAATAATTAGTAATTTTCGCTAAATCACTTGATAAAAAAATAGCAATATACATGAATTATCAACAAAACTATTGAAATAAAATGTCTGTTGTGATACAATAATTACAAGGAATAATATTCTCTTGCGCACTTTTTTTGGTAATTTGGTGCAGGGGATATCATTTTATTATTTTGCAGGAGGTAATGCAAACATGGCAATCGTTGTACCGGAAAAGTACAATGTTCCGTTGCACCTTTTCCATCAGGGCGAAAACTCACACGCATACGAGTTCTTCGGCGCTCATAAGATGGTAGTGGACGGTAAAGAGGGCGCAGTGTTCAGAGTATGGGCACCACACGCCAATTCTGTCTGCGTTGTCGGTGATTTCAACCACTGGGACAGAACTCGCAACT
>SVMQ01000119.1 GCA_015067375.1 Oscillospiraceae bacterium
CGATACCGCTGATCCCTACGAGGAATACCGTCCGCAGCGCCATAACATCGTTTTCGCGGATGGCTGGCCCACCAACACATGGTACAGCACGATGAAGCTGAAAGCGGCTCATGGCGGCTCAGACAACACTGCACAAAACAGTGCGCCACAAGGCATAAACGTCCACAACAGCTTTTCATATGGCACACCACAGAACTTCGCCGCGTCAGCAGTGAACCAGTCACTGGACAGCATAAACGGATCGCTCCAGTCGCTGACCAACTTTGATTTCGACGCACTGAGAAGCTCTTTGCAGGCATCGCTTGCAGGCAATCCACATCTCTCCGCAGATGATATAGAGGAGATAATCGAAAACAGCATGGAGAGCGCACAGGACACCATCTCCGATGCTATCGACGAGCTTAACGATGCGCTCGAAGAGCTGACCGACGCCCTTGAGGATATGCAGGATTGATCCATCACAACAAAACATAAAAGTCGCCCCTGTAATACAGGGGCGATCGGAGACCGTCGAAAAAGTCCCGTTGGGACTTTTCCGCCGAAACATCCGCACTTCCCGCACTCGCTGGCGGCGATGCCGCCAACTCGCACAGTTGTGCGGATAGAAGTGTTTTTTGACCGAAGTGAATTCGGTCAAAAAAGTTATCAAAATCGCCCGCTTTGCGGGCGAAAACGTAGTTTTTCGACAAGCTGAGATCGCCCCTGTTTTTCAGGGGCGATCGTTTTTTATTCAGGTTTCTTCATCACCGCGAAGCAGCATGGCACTCTGCCGCGAATAAGCTTTGCCTTTACCTTGCCGAGAGCACAATCCTCCAGCATCTTTCGATAAGATGCGGCGGTGTAGTCCGTTGCAGGATCGAAGCCTACCTTTTTATAAAGCTCCACAAGCAGCGGCTTTGAGTTATTCACATACGTCGGAAGGATAAGCAGCCCTCCTTTTTTCGTTACCCTGAAAAGCTCGCGCAGCGCACCCTGAGGATCCTCCAGCAGATGCAGCACGTTTCCTGCCATGACCACATCGTTTGTGTCGTCCTCATCGACGAGATGGAAGATATTGCGCGCTTCAAAACGGATGTTCGTGACGCCGTTCTTCTCTGCCTTTTTCCGCGCATTCTCCAGCATCTTTACCGACAGGTCGGTGCAGACAACCTCTGACGCCTTTTTAGCCGCCGCAAAGGACAGCTGTCCCGTGCCTGCCGCTGTGTCAAGCACCTTTGCCCTGTCTGGTATCAGGCTCTCGGTCATCGACAGCATCTCGCTGTACACCTTGCCGTTTATTGCCTGTGTGATATCATAGAAATTCGCTACCTTATCCCAGAAATCCATACCGCCCCTCCTTATAGGTACACCACAAGAAATATATATTTTCCGCCATCCAGTACGGCTACGCGCACCTTATCTCCGACATTCACTCCGTTGCGCAGCACCGCGTTGCTTTCAGCATTCAAAAGCTCCACCATATTACCGCCAAGCACCAGCATCAATCCAAGATCCAGCCTTGTGTGCGCCGTGACCTTGATGCGCGCCGCATCCTGTGCGGTGAGATAGTCAACGGGATCGTAGCTGTTGCCGTATCGACCGTGAATAACTGTATAGATGCCATCAACAGGATACTCAAACGCGCGTATCACGCTCTTTTCAAGCTTCGGACAGGTCGCCGCACGGTATATTCCATACACCAGCATCGCGATCCATGGTATAAGAAAGGGCAGAAGGAACGGAATATCGATCTTGTTATCCTTTCTGCTCATTATCGACATTCCTCCGATAAAAACAAGAGTTGCCACTGAAAGCATAACTCCTGCAACGATCATCATAAGCGCATTATTCATCGCCTTTTTTGTGCGAAACATACCGATCAGCCTACGCCTCTCGTCGTTTGTCAGCTTCAGCTCGCTGCCGCTCTTGAAATTAAAGTCAGTCGCCTTCGCCCTTGTCATACCATCGCCCTTGAAGCGTACCGATGAAATATTAATGCTGTTCATCCTTTTCAACCTCCGTTTCTCTTCTGTCTGCCATAAGCTCCTCAAAGCTCAGACCGTATTTTCTCGCCACATCAGCGGCTCTGCTCCTGCCGTCGGGTCGCGTGCGCTTCACCTTGTAGAGCCGTTTGCCGCTGCCCTCATCCACCTCCACAGTAAGGTTATCCAGTCGGGATACGCAGTAATCGGCGCGGTCTATCTCATCAGGCAGCGCCACAAGCTCATGAATATGGGTGACAAATATTCCACGGCAGCCTTTTGCACTCATAGCCTTTAACACCTCGGATGCAACTGCCGCCGCTTCGGAGGATGCAGTACCCGAAAAAGCCTCGTCAAAGATAAGCATGGAATATTCATCCGCCATGCGCATTATGCGGCTTATCTTCTCACATTCATCCGAAAACCTGCTTTTTGAGTAGCTGTTGTCATATCCCGAGAAATTCAGCAGCAGCTCTGAGCAGGGACTGAGCTGTGCAAATTCCGCAGGGACATACAAACCAAGCTGAAACAAAGCCTGACACACCGCGACGGACTTTTCAAACACTGTCTTGCCGCCGCTGTTTGCACCGCTAAGAATATACAGCATACCATTTTCGTCAAACGTGATATCGTTGCCCACCATGTGCGTACCGCCCAACACAAGCTCAGGAGAATAGATGCCTTTCAGCACACATCTTTTTTCCGTCATAGGAAAGATCTGCGGTCTGCACACAGGATAACGCATATCCTTAAGGCGGAAGAAAAATTCCGCTGCCGCCGTAAGAAAGCGCAGGTCGGTGTAATACCGCATCAGAAAGCCGATCTTTGCACTCGTATAAGCCTTGACAGACGCACGCCACGACTTTAACGAGGAACTCAGCACCTTGTACAGCGAGCCGTTCAACGCACCCTCAAAATGTTCGCGCTCTTCCTTTGAAAGCATTCGCCCAGGTACTGTCAAAGGGGCAGAGCACTGATACGGACTTTCTCTGAGATCTGCCCTCATAAGCTTATCAAGGATACTGCCCGATACATATTTCTCGGTATTTACCGATACAAGACCCGCCTCTATCGGACGCAGGCTGGAATCCAGATTTACGCCGATCGTTATGCTCTGCATATTGCCTATCGTATCAAGATCGGCAGGCGCATTCTCCTTGATGCGCCTGTATTCTTCGCTCGCGCATATCGCGTCGATATCCGTCTTCAGCTCTCTGAACATCTGTGATTGCAGCTGATGCTTACCTAAAAGCTCATGCAGCCGATCATTCAGCTTTATGTAGCTCTGCAGCTCCTTCACGGCATAAAGATCGTCTATATCAGAGTTCAGACCCGATGATGTGCGCAGCTCCTGATAGCTCATTATCTCAGGGATAAGCTCCTTAACCGCTTCGTAAAAGTCACGGTATTCGAGCAGGTCGCCCAGTGCGTCAAGGCGATAGTTGATGACATCCGTATCCGTTGTCAGCATATCGCTGAGATCAAGATAATTCCTGCCATTCCACGAATTTTCCTTTATCCGTATCAGTGCTTCGATATTAAGCTCGTTCAAAAAACCGTCATTCATACCTGCTCCTTTCAGCGCATGAAAACCGCATTGATAAGCTCCGTTATCAGCCGCCTTTCAGGTATAGCAACAAATATGTTTGCTATTACGCCAAGTATCACACCTGCCGTAAACACTCTCTGAGAATAGCCGACCCTCTGCCATATCCTGCGCAGGATAAGCTGCTGCATAAGAAGCTCGGCAAGCAGCAACGGTATTCCCACATACGCCCATACTCCATAAATGAGAACACAGGCTATATTAAGAAAGGCAGCATGGAGCAAAAAGGTCGCGGCGATGCTGTGACGCGGAATCACGATATAATGTGGCTTTTCAAGCACCCTGTCGATGTTTTTCGCAGTTATTATCAAAGCGCCGCCCCCTTTTCGTTTTGTATATTTTTAGTCTACCACAAATGCCGATACTTTTCAACTGTTTTTTCCAGCTGTAATAATTCGGCTGCTTCTCCATATATTAAGAGCAGATATTTACGGAGGTATTGTATGCGTAGAACGATATGCTTATTGATGTGCCTTGTGCTGCCGCTGTCTGTACTGTGCTTTTCGCCCGAAGCCACAGCAGAAAGCGGCGCAAAAGCCGAGATCCTGATAGAAGCCAACACCATGCAGGTGCTTAATTCGGTGAACTCTGACAAAAAGCTTCCCATGGCGTCCGTCACAAAGGTCATGTCGCTGCTGCTGTGGGCGGAAGCGATAGAGGCAGGCACGCTCACTCTCGAAGAAACAGTCAAGGCGACCTCTGCGGTGCAGGACACCGACGGCTCTGTTATCTGGCTGGAGCCGGGCGAGGAGATGACCGCTGCCGAGCTTCTCGAAGCGGTCATCGTGGCTTCTGCAAACGACGCGTGCGTAACGCTTGCAGAACACGTTGCAGGCAGCGAGGCGCAATTCATAAAGCTAATGAACGCCCGCGCAAGAGAGCTTGGCATGAGCAACACCCACTATACAAACTGTGTTGGCTACGATGACAGCGGACACTACACCACCGCATACGATGTCGCGGTCGTGACAGCCGAGCTTATGAAGCACGAGGTCTACCGCGGCTGGATGCTTACATGGCTGGATTACCTGCGCGGCGGCGAAACTCAGCTTGTCAACACCAACAAGCTCATCCAATACTACGACGGCATACTCGGCGGCAAGACAGGCACGACCGACAACGCAGGCTGCTGTCTTTCCGTGTGTGCCGAGCGCAGCGATATGCGGCTTGTCGCAGTCGTACTGGGCTGTCCTGATGACGAAACGCGCTTCGGCAGAGCAGAGGCATTGCTCGACTATGGCTTTGACGGCTTTGAAAAGTTCACCCCTGTGATAGACATGACGAAGCTGCAGCATATCCCCGTCACACGCGGAACACAAAACACCGTTCTGCCTGTGGTAAAGCAGAACGGTGCGGAATGTATAATCAGAAAAGGCGCAGCATCTCAGGTCGAATATGAGTACACCTTTGTAGAGCAGGCAGAAGCGCCTGTTGAACAGGGACAGTTCCTTGGAGAATATCTTGTGCTCGTGGACGGAATAGCCGTGCAGCGCTCGGATATCGTTGCGGCGCAAGCGGTGAAGCGTATCTCTTTCGGCTACTGCCTGTGGGATATCCTGTCGCAGCTTATATGGATGTAGCGTCCTTATCCATGTACACACGCGAGCCTGTCGCGCCCTTTTGCCCCTGATACTTGCCGCTGTAGGGATTCAATGCGTGGTCGTCAAGCTTTGCGAACACCAGCTGACCAACGCGCCTACCTGCCTTAAGCTCGATAGCACAGCGGTTTGCATTGAACAGCTCAAGAGTTATCTCGCCCTCAAACCCAGGGTCTACCCAGCCTGCATTCTGAATGAACAAGCCCATCCTGCCAAGCGAGCTTCTGCCCTCTACGAAAGCTGTGAGGTCGTCGGGCAGCCTGAAATATTCCATCGTTGTCGCAAGCACGAATTGCCCCGGGAGCAGCAGATATGTGTCGGTCTTGATGGTCTTGTATCTTATCTCGCTGTCAAGTGTGATGATGCCTGTAGAATCGTCCTCCACCACGCTGAAAGTATCGCCAAGGCGGATATCGATGCTTGCAGGCTGTATCTGCGCCTGCTCCAGCGGCGACGCGTAAAGCTCTCCGTCTGAGAGCATTCGCGTTAATGTTTTATCTGATAGTATCATTATGTTTCCTCCGTGATCTTGATATTTAAATTGTAGCACAATAATTTTGGTTAGTCAATTCGGCATATTGCCCCATTTATGGTGCTTAAAACTTATAAAACATCCAAATTTTCCGCGTTTTTGCCAAAACACTTGACAAGCGTAATAAAATGCGTTAAAATAAAAACGGATAAGCTGTAGAGCTGTATGCTCCGCGCATTATCGGGAATGTCGCAGATCATTATGCGATATGGCAAGTCCGTAAGCTTTGCCCCTTTTCAATACGGCTGCGGCAAAGTACGCACATCACACTAAAAGCCGAAAATCAAACTTATGATTTTCAGCTATCACAACCTTATGTGCAAAGTCCCGCACAATAAGGTATCAGGCTTAATGGGCTGTGAGAGCGGAAAAGCAGCAGACAACAATGAAAAAGGCAAGCGCCGTCACTCTTTAATAGAGCTGATACATCAAGCGCAAAGAAATTGGTTTCTAGCACAATACGGCGCAGTAAGCCCTGCGGTAACGTTTTCGCTCACCGCTCCGATTGGGTAACCCTGCTGATTTACAGCGTTTTGTTCCTCAGCGTACATAAAAGATCAAGTGACCTTTCTTATTTAAGAGAGGCTGTATGACGAAGATCCAAGTTGGATGATCGTGATACAGCCTCTTTTTCTCGTTTAAAAGCTCCTGCCTTTATGGTAGGAGCCTATCTTTTTAATCTGCACACAAGACACCCTGACGGCAGCGTCACCCAATCTGTTTTTTCTTGGACGCTGACGGACGGGAATAGGGTACAGATTCATTGGTAAGCTCGGCGATATAATCTATAGGGACATTGTAGAATTTAGCAAGCTCAATTATCTGAAAAAATCTGATCTCCCTTTTTCCGCTTTCGTAAAGCTGATACTGCTGGCGTGTAATACCAAGCACTTTTGCTACATCCTCTTGTTTAAGATCTCTGTCCTCTCTCAAGTCCTGAAGCCTTTGATACTTTTTCATATTATGCCCCCTTTAGATTTGTTCGATTTTAACAATTGTATCACAATTTGTTTTGTTGCCTCTTGACATGCATTCGTTTGAATGCTATAATATAACCAAGCATTCAAATGGATGCTTAAAAACAAAACGGAGGATGATAATATCATGAGAAAAACAAGAAAAATAATGGCATTGCTGTTGTCTGCAGTAATGCTATTTGCATTCCCTGTCAGCGCGATGGCTGAGGACGGCGATACCTATGTGGACGGTTTTTGGAATGCGGATGAACAGTATTGCCTTCGCATA
>SVMQ01000120.1 GCA_015067375.1 Oscillospiraceae bacterium
AATCAGGGTGTCACTGGTTCAAGTCCAGTCGGGGGAGCCACATTATAGAGCCGTTTGTGAGCATTCATGAACGGCTTTTGTTTTAGTTCAAGGCTGGTTTTGCCAACCGTTTGCCAACTAGATATATTCAGTTATAAATCCGCCAACAGGAGGACAAACCTGAACAAGCTAAACACAACAATAATTCTTTCTCTGATACTTATGCTTTCGGGATGTGTTGCCAACACTGATGAAGCACCGTCTGCAAGCAACAATGATTTTGTATTGCATATACGTATCATAGTCAGTTATTTCGGGTGTTCGTAATCGGGACACCCGTTTTTGCATAGGATGTGCAATTTTCCTTTGACAAACGGCTGTATATGTGTTATACTAAAAATAACGCGAGGTGTACTGCGCGGAATTTTGTGTGCATCAGACCCGAAAAGAGGATATATAATGAAACCAATCACTATTGCGATAACGGCTGCTTGTTTCAGTGGAAACAAGGGCGCTGCGGCTATGCTTCAAAGCTCGATAAAGCAGATTAAGGAGCGCTACGGCGAGCGCCTTGATATATTGCTGATGTCTACTTATCCGTCGGCTGACCGCAGACTTATTGCTGAGATGCCCGAAAAATATGACAATATCCGCGTTGTCAATACAAAGCCCGAAAAGCTTTTGTTCATCGCGTTTCCGCTTGCGATACTTTACAGCTTTCTGCGCTTTGTGCCGTTTCTCGGAAAGCTTTTCCGCATGAATAAGATAATCAAGGCGTATTCGCAGGCGGATATCGTCATCGACGAGGCAGGAATATCTTTCGTTGACAGCCGCGGATTTGTTATGAATACCTATGCTTTCGTGTGCGCGGCAGTGCCTATGCTGTGCGGAGTGCCTGTTGTCAAGTATTCGCAGGCGCTTGGAACATTCAAAAACGGCTGGAATAAGTTCCTTGCAAAGTGGATACTGCCTAGGATAAAGCTTATCTGTGCAAGAGGACAGATAACGCAGGATAACCTTGCAGGCATCGGCATAACAAAAAACGTAAAGCTTTGCGCGGACGGCGCATTCTCTATGCCTGACAGTGAATACTGGGCAGGGCAGGTCGAGGCGCTGTGCAGTGCTGACGCTTTTTACAACGACAGAGTTGTAGCGCTGTCTGTCAGCAGCGTCGTGCAGGGCAAGTGCGAGAAGATGGGCGTTGACTACAAGGGCTGCATGATAAAGTTTGCGGACTGGCTCAACGAGCAGGGCTACAATGTGCTGCTTATCGCAAACGCCGCGCGCGAGGGCAGCGAAAAGCCGCGCAACAACGACCTTATGATATGCACGGATGTTTATAACGCGGTGAAGAACAAGGATATGATACGCTGGTATCCGCGTGAGATGGCGCCTGAGGAGATACGCGAGCTTCTCGGCAGGAGCAGGTGTCTTGTGGCAAGCCGTTTCCATGCGATGATAGGCGCGCTTGAAAAGTGTACGCCCGTGTTGCTTATCGGCTGGAGCCACAAGTACAAGGAAGTTCTCGATATGTTTGGGCTTGGCGAGTATGCGGTGGATTTCTCGGCGCTGCAGCTTGATGCACTGAAAGAAAAGTTCGCCGGATTTATCGCAGAGAATGACGCTATCCGCTCAAAGATAGCCGAAAATCTGCCAAAGGTGTTGGAAAGCTCGCGCGACAATATGCGCTATATCTCTGAGGTCATCGACGAGGTAGCTGCAAAGCGCAGAAAGGTGAAGCTTCTTGACTTCAACGACCCCGAAAAGTACATGGGTGAGCATATCGCGTGCCGCATGGGTTATGCCGCGGATGAGAGCATACGCGCAAACGCGGCTTCGGGCGGAATGATAACTGCGCTGCTGTGCCACCTGCTTGAAACAAAACAGATAGACGGCGCATGGGTAACACGCAGCGAGATACGCGAGGGCAAGCTGACCTACAAGACCATGATAGCCACCACAACGGAGCAGCTCAGAGAATGCAGCTCGTCTGTCTATATGTATATGCCGCTTTTGCAGCACGTTGATATGCTGGAAAAGTTTGACGGAAAGCTTGCTGTGGTGCTTGTGCCGTGTCAGATGAGGGCATTTTCCGCAATGCTTGAAAAGAAGCCTGAGCTGAAAGAAAAGATAGCGCTAAAGGTAGGTCTGTATTGCAGCGGAAGCCACCATGAGAATGCAACACTCGTGCCGCTGAGAAAGAAGAAGATATCTCTCGAAAATGCGGTGCGTATATTCTATCGCCGCGGTCACTGGAGGGGTCTGTCTACCGTCGTTTATGCTGACGGAAGCGAGAAAACGCTGAACTATTCTAAGACGATATGCGCCTACAAGAACGCGTACTTTTTCAGCCGCGAGAGCTGCATGGTATGTCAGGATCATTACTGCAACGCCGCTGATATCAGCTTCGGAGATATCTGGCTGAAAGAGATGAAAAAGGAGCCCATCAAGCACACAAGCTGTGTTATCCGCAACGAAAAGGCGCTGGATATGTTCAATTCCGCTGTGAAGTCGGGCGCAATCATCGCGCGCAGGATAGACGATACAAAGATGCTGCGCAGTCAGAAGCGCGCACTGGTATTCAAGCACAACCTCGCAAAGGCAAAGGTGAAGATGTTCGCAAAGCAGGGCAAGAGCCTGTCTATAGACGCATCCTCAAAGTGCAAGTGGAACCATCGTCTTGCGTGGAAGCTGGGCTGGCGCAATATGAAGTTCAGTCAGGAAAAGCTTGCAAAGCTTGAAAAAATGCCGACGTGGTTCGTGTACTATTATATGTGCTTTATCCGCGTGCTGCTGAGCTTCTGAGGTGCGCGTGATGAGTATTAAGATAGACAAGAAAAAGGTACTGAAGATCTGCAAGTGGCTTTTCGGCGGACTGGTCATAGTGTTTCTTGTGTGGTATTTCTGGAAGAACTGGGATGAGTTTTCCGAGAAGATAGTGAATGTGAACATCGGAGTATTCGTGTTCTCAATGCTGTTCTACTTTGTTTACAAGATAACGCTTGCGTCGCTGTGGCACTATATCACTAAGATAAACGACTGCTCGATACCGTATGAAAAGGCGGTAACAAGCTATCTGTACTCCATACTAGGCAAATATATCCCCGGAAAGGTGTTCATGCTCGCGGCACGTCTTACCTATTATAAAGAGGAGGGCGCGCCTCTGCCGAAGGTAACCGTCTGCTTTTTTATTGAGAACGTTTGTACGCTTCTCGGTGCGGCGATGCTGTTTATCGTGTCGCTGTTTTTCTTCCCGAATTCGCTGCTGGAGGACTACAAGTGGATAACGCTGCTGCTTATCGCGGCATTCTTTGTTTGCATACATCCGAAAATAATCAATTTCTTCCTGCGCATTGTCGGAAAGGTGTTCAAGAAGGATCTTGAGATACCGATGAAGTATACTGATATGCTCAAAGTCGTGCTGCTGTTTATCGGCAACTGGCTCATAATCGGTGTTGGCTTCTATATCCTCACAAAATCCATCTATCCCGCGGTGGAGCTGTCGCATCTGCTTTTCTGTGCAGGTATATGGGGAGTTTCGGCAATAATGGGAATCCTCGCGATATTCGCGCCGTCGGGACTTGGCGTCAGAGAGGGCATCATCGTCGCAGGTCTTATGCTGATTATGCCCGAGGGCGAGGCTATGATAATCTCAGTGGTGTCGCGCCTTTGGCAGACTATACCTGAGCTGCTGCTGGTGGTGCTGGCATTCCTGTATTCACGCATACGCAATATGAGCAGGATAAAGCTTCGCAGCAAGGACGGAGCAGACGAAAAATGATCGTAGGGACACAGCGCGCTGTGTCCCTATATTTGTGTTTGCGCATTTTGTCCAAAATAATCGTCTCCTATATATAACGTCAATAGAAGAAAATGTCGAATTGATATATAATTTATCAAAAAATCTGGAGGTATTTTTTTATGAGTTTTTGGCGTAAGTTGAACAAGGCGGTATTTGATATAAGTCTTGTTTTTTTCTCTTTGGGAGTAGTGGGAGCTTCGATATGGGGCTTTATGATGGAATGGTGGATAGGTCTGTTGCGGTCATGGCAGCAGCTACGCCACAGCTTGTAGCTGCTATGCAGGCAAACTGCTTCTGTACCGAGTGCGGAACTTCTAATTTTCCTGAAGCGGTCTTCTGCGAAAACTGCGGCAAAAACAATCCTTTTCTGCAGTAATTGAACATTACTATGACATACGGAGCGCGGACAAGCTGTGCTCCGTATGTTTTTTATAAAAAATAGCAAATTTTCTGATAAATTTCGCGTTTTAGTATTGCAAAGCGAATATTTTTGTGATATAATACAATATGTATAGATATGATATGACATATCACAAGGGGAATTTATATTACAGAAAGGATGTTTAACATGACTATGAGAAAAAAATTCCTGTCTGCTATGCTTGCGGCTTCCGTCGCTGCTACAACTGTACCTGTAATGTCGCTTACTTCCTCCGCGGCAGTGGATATCCGCTATGACGAGGACGACCTTGTATGGGATGAGCTGTTCTATGCGGACGGTCAGCTGTGCGAGCCTGTAATAAAGGTGCTTGAAAAGCAGCTGAAAAAGGACTACGACGAGATGACATTCGATGATCTGCTGGATATCCAGACACTGGATCTCAGCGGACTTGAGCTTGAGGGTCTGCCTGGTGTTATCCAGTACTGCTTCCGTATGCGCACTCTCGATCTGTCGGAGAACCGCCTGCGCAGCGCTGATGTAAACAGTCTTGATCTTACATATTGCACAGCGCTCGCATCTGTTGATATCAGCAACAACTATCTGACATCCGTACCCTCCTGGTTCGTTTCCACAGATATCGCAAAGAAGGATATCTCCAACAACCTTATCGGCACAACAAATCAGCGTTCCGTTAAGATCAACAGCACGACTTTCTACTTCATGATAGGCGATACTGTGAATGAAGCTGAATTTAAGGATAAGATCCTGTCAATGCTAAAACTGAGCGACGGTACAAAGCTGCCTGATTTCTTCTATGATCCCGAGCTTCCTACCTATGTTATCCCTGAGGGCTTTGATAAGGACGACTACAACGACAACACCTACGACCGCAATACCGAGGTATTTGTTGATCTCGATATCTCCAAGTATCTCGACAAGGACGGCAAGGTAGAAAAGACTGCGACCATCACAGGTACAGCAGGTATCTACACTATCCATTCCAATCAGAATACATCCGTTGCATTCAAGGTGTATCTGCTGGACGGAAACGATCCCACTACCGTAAAGGTGCGCCTTGAAACGCTCATCAACGAGTGCGATCAGCTTGAAAAGGACGACTACACTACAGGCAGCTGGACATCTTACGAGGCAGCGCTCAAGTCTGCAGAGGCTATCCTTGATTATACCTCTGCTGATACAGATATGCTGAAGAATGCGCTGGATAACCTCAACGCTGCAAAGAACGGTCTTATCATGGGCGTTACTTCCGCGACAAAGGATACTCTCAAGGAACTTATCACTATCTCCAAGAAGTTCGATGAGCAGGAGTATTCCACTTCCAGCTGGAAGAAGTTCAAGAAGGCTGTTGACGCAATGCAGGCTTGCCTTGACAACACAGAAACATCCATCAACGAGGCTAATGCTGCAATAAAGGATTACCAGTCCGCACAGGCAGGTCTTACCACTACATTACAGGTGAAGCCTGCAAAGATACTTAAGAGCGAGTTCGATACTATCTACGGCGAGGATAAGATCGTTTCCGCAAAGGGCACTACACGCGGCGGCTACAAGTATTCATGGGTATTCAACGGTAATGATCTGACAGCTCCTGCTGATTTCGATCCCGAGATCAAGTTCGAGTCCCAGTACGAGGAGAGCATCCGCTTTGAGGTAGGCAGCGCAAGCGACTATCAGTTGCTGTCCTTTGCACAGGCGGGCGCATTCCCCGGAAGCGCTCTTGTAACTATCGATGTTTCCGATGTATACACAGAGGGTACTTATCGTCTGTACAAGTGGAACACATCCGCTAAGAAGTCTGAGTTCGTCAAGGAAGTGAAGATCGAGGACGGTGAGGTAGAGTTCACCATCGACAACGGCGGTGATTACTTTATCAGCTCTGTTCTTCAGAACTTCCAGATGATCTCTTCCAACTTTGATATCAACCACGACAAGCTTACTATTTCGGGTAAGTACAAGAAGAAGTACACAGTTGCAGATTTCAGAACCTCCATCGAAAACGGCGAGGCTGTCGAGATACTTGCTGTTGACGGCTCCAGAGTTTCTGACACTGCTTATATCGCAACAGGTATGACAGCTGCTGCAGCAAACAGCGATGTTGCTTACACCATCATCGTTCCCGGTGACTGCGACGGCGACGGCAACGTTACATCTCTCGACTCTGTTGAGATACTTCGCGCTATCGTTGGCGAGGAGGCGCTCACGACATATCACGCAAAGGCTGCGGCTGATGTTACAGGTGATGGCTGGGTGCGTGTTGATGACGCTGTGTCTATCCTCAAGTACTGCATCGGAATGGAGTAATATGTGCAGATGCACTATGATACCATGGAGGCGTAATGAATACAAAAACGATTGCTGAAAATCGTAAGGCAAGGCATGAATATTTCATCGTTGAAAGCCTTGAAGCAGGCATAGAGCTGTTTGGTACGGAGGTAAAATCCATCCGTGCAGGCGGCGTAAATCTAAAGGATGCATGGATATCCATCGACGACGGTGAGGCTTTTATCAAGAATATGCACATATCGCCCTACGAGAAAGGCAACATATTCAATCGTGACCCCTATCGAGTACGCAGGCTGCTTCTCCATAAAAAGGAGATCATGAAGCTCCATGCCAAGGTGCAGCAGGACGGCTACGCCCTGATCCCCCTGTCCCTCTATCTGTCCGGTTCCCGTGTGAAGGTGGAGCTGGCGCTGGCCCGGGGCAAA
>SVMQ01000121.1 GCA_015067375.1 Oscillospiraceae bacterium
CCGTATCCGAAATGATATTCTCTGTAAACGGACACAGCAAGCCGTGTCCCTACGATATGGTTTATTCGTCCTCTAATTTCAGCACGGACATGAAAGCCTCCTGCGGTACTTCTACCGTACCGAATGCTCTCATGCGCTTTTTACCCTCTTTCTGCTTTTCAAGCAGCTTCTTCTTTCTTGTAATATCGCCGCCGTAGCACTTTGCAAGAACGTCCTTGCGCATCGCCTTGATGGTCTCGCGCGCAATTATCTTGCCGCCGACAGCCGCCTGAATGGGTATCTCAAACAGCTGACGGGGAATGTGTATCTTAAGCTTCTCAGCCATCTTGCGTGCGCGCTCATAAGCCTTGTCTGTATGCACGATGAAGCTCAGCGCGTCGATGATGTCGCCGTTGAGCAGGATATCCAGCTTTACAAGCTTGGACGGTGCAAAGCCCATCAGCTCGTAGTCATAGCTTGCGTAGCCGCGTGTGCGCGATTTCAGCACATCGAAGAAGTCGTACACTATCTCGTTGAGCGGCAGCTCATAGTGCAGGTCTACTCTCGTTTCGTCGATATATTTCATGTCGCGGAAGGTGCCGCGGCGATTCTGACAAAGCTCCATGATATTTCCGACATAATCAGACGGCGCATAGACGTGCGCATTTACCATAGGCTCATACGCCTGCGCTATCGTGCCCGGGTCGGGGTAATTGGTGGGGTTGTCTATCATCATCGTGGTGCCGTCCGTCAGCTCTATCTTGTACACAACAGAGGGCGCAGTGGTGATGATATCGAGATTGTACTCGCGCTCGATACGCTCCTGTATTATCTCCATGTGCAGCAGTCCGAGGAATCCGCAGCGGAAGCCGAAGCCGAGCGCTATCGAGGTTTCAGGCTCGAATGTGAGCGACGCGTCATTGAGCTGCAGCTTTTCAAGCGCCTCACGCAGGTCAACGTACTTCGCGCCGTCAGCAGGATAGATACCGCTGAATACCATCGGGTTGACATCGCGGTAGCCTGCAAGCGGCTCAGCCGCAGGGAGGTCTACCAGCGTCACGGTGTCGCCTACCTTAGTGTCGCCTATTGACTTGATGGAAGCCGCGATATAGCCTACCTCGCCCGCCTTAAGCTCCTTGCACGGCACAAGCTCGGTAGCGCCCATATAGCCTACCTCGACAACGGAGAATTCCGCACCTGTCGCCATCATGCGGATGCGGTCGCCCGCCTTTACGCTGCCCTCTTTGACACGGATGTACACGATAACGCCCTTGTAGCTGTCGTAGTAGCTGTCGAATATCAGCGCTTTAAGCGGCGCGTGGGGGTCGCCATTCGGTGCAGGCACAGCCTCAACGATGCGCTCCATTACTGCGTGGATGTTCATGCCCATCTTTGCGGATATCTCGGGCGCATCCATAGCCTCGATGCCGATAACGTCCTCTATCTCTTTCTTTACCACCTCAGGACGAGCAGAGGGCAGGTCTATCTTGTTCACGATAGGCACGACCTCAAGGTCATTCTCCACCGCAAGATAGGTGTTTGCAAGCGTCTGTGCCTCTATTCCCTGAGAAGCGTCCACGATGAGCAGCGCGCCCTCACACGCAACAAGTGAACGCGACACCTCATAGTTGAAGTCAACGTGGCCTGGGGTGTCGATAAGGTTGAAGATGTAGTCCTCACCGTTGTCAGCGTGATACTTTAAGCGCACCGCGCGCGCCTTGATAGTGATGCCGCGCTCGCGCTCGATATCCATGTTATCCAGAAGCTGCTCCTCCATGTCGCGCTTTGCAACAGTTTCGGTCTGCTCAAGGATGCGGTCTGCAAGTGTGGACTTGCCGTGGTCGATATGCGCGATGATGCTGAAATTTCGTATATTCTTAAGATAGCCTGTGTCTGCCATTTATTTTGTTCCTCTCTTTTTATTCATAGTTTTCGGTCTGTTTCTCGGATATTATTACAGAGCGAGCGCTCTCAGTCGTCCTCCGCGTACATTGTGTCCATCTTCCATTCAAGCTTTTCCAGAAGCTCCAGAAGATCCTCTGATGTTGAGCCCTCTGGCATAGCAAAGTTCTTGTACCGCTCGTTCTTGATAAGCTGCTTCACCACATAAAGGTCGTTCTTGTGCGAGGTCGCGCTCTCCTTGAACTCACGCAGCGGCGCAAACACGCCGTACTGCCCCTCCAATCGGTACACGACGAACTCATCTATCTGCAGCGCATAAAGCCCGTTTCCGTCAACCAGCACATTCAAGCTCATCGTGTCCACATCCAGCGGATCCTCGTTCAGCGTGAAATACACCAGCGGCTCATGCTTCTGATGCGCCTCGGTATGCTCAGAGCCTACGTTATCAAGCTCCGCTTCCGAAAACACATACCCCTCATCATAGACGTAATATGTGTTGGACCCTTGCTGCTCGCACCACACCACGCTCAGCTCCGTTTCACCGACAGCGCGCGTGTAGTGGGTATCCTCAGGTGCATAGAATATCCCGGCGATCCATTTCACACCCAGCGCGAAAAGCCCGACGCATGTCAGCGTAATGATAAGCGGCAGGCACTTGATAAACGCCGCCTTGCCCTTCGGCATATCCTCATATTCTACCGCCACGTCAGCGGCGGTATTCTGCTCCTCCTCGGGAGCGGTCATATCTTTCTCGTCCATTATCGCCTTTCCTTTGCTTTGTATCTACAAATACTTTAATATACAGTTATATTTAAGTATATCACATTTTTTCCGTTTTGTTAAGTCTTTTTTCAATTTTTTAGTACGAAAACGATCATTTACCCAAACTAAAACCCCTCGCTTTACGGCGAGGGGAGTGTTATTCAATTGTAATGTAAGATATTACATTGGAATGTACCGCCTTTATTAAATTTGGTCTTTGATCAAATTCTTCGGGGACATTGGTCTCATCCTTTCGCAGATCTATACACTTTAAAGCTACTATACATTCTTTTCATGGTACCCACCTGCTTTCGATGGACGATCTATGTGAACGCTTTGTAGCGAATGATGTAGGTCGTTTCGCTTTGCGAAAACGGACGAACCGACATTTGCGGTCATCCTTGCGACCAAGATCATCTGCGCGCCGCCTGCTGCGGAGAGTGGTTTAATGAGCCATACGCTCTGGTATCGGCAGCTGCTGCGACTTGTGGGGGAAACGCCCCTCGCAGTCCGTTCGCCGTATATTCAGACCCTCAGCTCTCGGTACGAGCCGCAGATGTTAAGTTCCAGATCTCAGTTGTTTCCATTGGACTCGCCCCTTTCCATTCAGATTTTGGTGTGTACAGTTTTGGTGTCATGTTCCATTGGACTGACCCCTTTCCGTCAAGTAAGGCCTTTGTTATCAACCTATCTACCCATCGGACCGTACCTCGTTTCTTAGTTTTGTCAAGAGCCCGTTCAGCTTTTGTCTGCTGCTCGGTGTTCTCTTTTCTTGTATTAATAATACCATATTTCTTGTGCAAAGTCAATATATTTTTTCAACTTTTCTTTTGATATTTTATACAACATTTTTCTGAGGCTTTTGGGCAAACTACTGATATTTCGCACGATACGGCGGATTTCGCGCTTTTTCCGAAAAAACCATATTGACAACTTTGAAATGATAGTGTACAATAAAGACATACGCGGTCTGCTGTATCAGATAGAGTGTCAGACACTCCGCACATCACAAAACGACAGACCTACTGACGCGCCATTTGTGGCGCATGACGAAAGGAAATCACATCATGAGTGAAGATATGAACAACACATTCCTCGACGAGGAAGAGGGCATCATCGAGCTTGAGGACGAAGACGGCAACGTCACAAGATTCGAGTTCGTTGACGCTATGGAATACAACGGAGTGACCTACTACGCGCTCGTTCCCGAGTCCGATGACGACGAGGGTGCAGACCAGTTCGTAGTTCTCAAGGAAGAGGAAGTAAACGGCGAGGCTATGCTTGCTACCGTTGATGATGACGACGAGTACTCCACTGTCGGCGAGATGTTCCTTCAGCGCTTCGCAGAGCTTGCGGGCTACGACGAGGATGACGAAGAGGACGGAGAATAATTCCACCTCCGCTTCGGAATAAGTACAGTTGCATCGGATATAATATCGTTGCGGACAAAGTTTATTTTACTGCCTTGCAAATTGCAGAAATGCAAGCGTTTAAGGTGTGTCGATATGATCCAACGTTTTTAAAAAGGGATTTCGACTCTGTCGGCGGATTGCAGACCTCCCGTACTGCGGATGATAGGGAGCGTGAACCCGATAGGCGATCTTACCCACCCTGCACCATGCGGGTTTTATATGCACACCCCCGCCAAGGCGGTTAACCTTAAAAAAGAAAGAGAGGGCTTATGTCCTCTCTTTTGATCTATTTAATATCAGCGCCTCATGCCGCGTCCTCCTGCTCAGTACAGAACACGCCGAATTTTGTTTTAAGCCGCCTCAGCTTATTGCCGAGCGGCTTTTTTAATACCAGCAGGAACACGACATTAGAAACGCAGTACATTACAGTAATTGGCAGTGCCGCCACAGCCGCCGCGAAAAAACGCTCCGCCGAAAACACGCCCTCCACTGAAAGCACCGTCCATGTTTCCATCACGAGCGAGTACAGTACACCTGACAGCACCCCACAAACGCACAGCGGCACCGTCTTTTCCAGCAGACCTCCGCTGTTAAGCAGACCTGCCGCAAATCCTATCAGACCCCAGCACAGCATCTGAAACGGAGTCCATGCGCCCTGTCCGAAAAAGATGTTGGAAATGAGCGCGGACAGCGCGCCTGTCATAAAACCCGCATACCGCCCGAAATGCGCCCCTGTTATGATGACGAGCGCGGATACAGGCTTGAAGAACGGTATCGCCGCAAATATCACCCTGCCCGCCACCGAAAAGGCGGTCATGACTGACACCAACACTACCTCGCGTGCCATAGGCCGCCGCTTCTCAAACGACAGGAAAAACGGCACACAGCACAAGAATGCAACAATCACCGCCGCGGCATCCCAGCGCCTGCCGCCGAACAACACCGCACTGCCTGCTGCAGTAAGCGGCACCGCAAGCAGTGCCGCCGTTATTATAAGCTTTTTCATCATCTTCTGCGGTCTAATCCCGAAAGGATGTCTTCCACATCATATCGGCTTCTGTCACGGCTGTCATCATCGTCGGATATCAGCTCAGAGCGTGATTTTGAAGCGAGTATAGCGGCGCTCTTCCTGCCTGCAGGCTCCGCGCGCTTTTTAGACTCCTTTGCGCCTGCGGTAGCCAGTGCATCCTCAAGGTCGATCAGCTCGCGGCGCGCTTTGTTTTTAGGCAGTCCCCTGCCGATCTGCGGCGCTTCGGACTGTGCAAAGAACGCGTCGGACTTCTTCTTTTTAGTTACTATCGGCATCTCAGCCGTGGAGCCTTTGAGTATCTCAGCCAGCTTCTGCTCTTTTTCGGAAGCCTCTGCGGAAACATCAAGCTTCTGCGGTGCTACTCGTACTTCTTCCGACTTAGGCTCGGGCTTAGGCGCTGTTGCTTTTTTCTGTGCAGCGGTAGCACTGTCTATGTACCTGCGTGCAGCAATTGAGGACGGTATGCTGCCCTGTGCCGACTGCTTCGGAGCAGGTCGGCTCACAGCAGGCTCAGGCTGCTCTGTATCAGGCGCTGACGGCTTCATGGTCGCGGGAGATCTGCGGCTCTTGCCATAGGTGAACAGCACGCTGTCTGCAGAAGAACCGGGTTTTCCGCCTGAGTTGCGGCTGTATTCCGCGTTGCCGTCTGCCTTTACACCGAGCGTCATATTGGATGCCACTTCCTCGCGCTCCTCATTCTTTTTCTGAGGCAGCACCTCAGGGATAGGCGCATTCGCCGCTGCCGCCTTTACCAGTGAGAACACGATAAGCGCAAGGCACGGAAGCGCCGCCATAACGCAAACGCCCCACGGCGACATAGAAAACCTGATCACCTTGCCAAGCACAGGGCTGCTCCATGTCGCCTTTCCGACAAGAGAGCTTCCCATTATCTTAGTGCGGTTATCGGCGCTGTCGGACACTTCCATCTCATACACGCCGTCTACAAGCTCAGCCTTCTCCATATAGCCCAGCACAGGCAGCAGCTCCTCAGACTTCACCTCGGCAGTGCCGACAGTTTCGGCCTGCGCCGCATCCTCAGCCTGTGTGTAAAGAATAAGGCTGCCCTGATCGAGGTCATAAGGCTCGCACTGCTCCACGATGACAGCAGCGCCGTTTTCAAGCCCTGCAAACGAGGACTCCTCGCAAAGGTACAGATTAAATCCGAACACACCTACGATCTCGGAAGCCCCGAACAGAGCCGAAATGATTATCATGAATACGCATAACACAAAGAGCAGGATACACACCGCATATCCGATGCCACGCATAATTTTTTTGACCATTTTTCCAAAAACTCCTCTTTTTCACTTGACAAAACCGAAAATAAATATTATAATAGATTTGTTATCGTCTTGCACGAATACATTTTAAGTATAGCACATATCCGTTATTTTTGCAAGCGCTTTTTATGCTGGTATAGCTCAGTTGGTAGAGCAGCGCATTCGTAATGCGCAGGTCGTGGGTTCGAGTCCCATTCCCAGCTCCATATTTAAAAATCCCACTCTTTCAGAGTGGGATTTTTAAATGGCAAACGCTCGGCTCGGATTGCCCTTATGGCAATCCGTTTTTGCTTCGCAAAAAACGCTCACGTTCGCAAGTCGCTGCACGATTGTATTGTGATATCTTTTTCGCTCTTCTTAAATTGCAACGGCTCGGCTCGGATTGCCCTTATGGGAATCCGTTTTTGCTTCGCAAAAAACGCTCACGTTCGCAGGTCGCTGCACGATTGTATTGTGATATCTTTTTCGCTCTTCTTAAATTGCAACGGCTCGGC
>SVMQ01000122.1 GCA_015067375.1 Oscillospiraceae bacterium
AGAGCAAACTCCAAAGAAAGACCGTATGTGTATTTATACGGCGAGGAAGCGGACAAAACCGCTTCCGATGTACATAATATCTGCATTCTCAATTTTGACTGCCTACGCAGATTACTGCACAGGCTGCACTCAAGTAATCTGAACGCTAAGAACAGAACAACGGCATAAAAATGACCTCCTCATTCCATCTGGAATGAGGAGGTTTTGTATGCACAGATATTTACAGGTCGCAGACCATTATGTATTCCTCATCGTTTTCGTCGATGATCCTGAACCCGACATTCTTATACATTTTCACTGCATAGTTCGCTTTCTGAACAGCTAACGATGCTCTTGTGTGACCTGTGATTCTTAATTCGTTCAGCATCGTGGTCATAAGTTTTGTGCCGATCCCTAAGCCGCGATACTGCTTGTACAATGAGATTGCAAAGGATGGAACGCCATCAGCGATGTGTCCGTAATCCTTCATGTCACGCACCCACACAGCGCCAACGACCGCGTTGTCAACTTCAGCGACAAAGCATATATCATCCTTTTCTGTCCCGAAATCCCTGATGTAGACCTGCAACTCGGGTTGCGTGATTATAGACTTAGGCGGATGGGTCACGCCCTCGGGAATAAAGATAGCCTCATATAAAAAATCGCCCAGAAGATGATGCTCATCTTCGCGGAGCTTTCGTATGCTGTAATTCATTTTATTCCTCCATTTTGTGATACAATGCTGACCGACTTATAAGCTTGTGATTTAAGTATACCATATTTATTGCAGGAAAACAATATATGTGCAGCAGACAGAAGCATACCACAGAAAAAATACGCTCCCCGTACCTGATGGTGCGGGGAGCATTGTGTTATATCATCAGCTGTTCTGCTGCCAGTGAGCAAGAGTTATCGCTTCAAAGCCTTGCGGAGATAGGATAGGTCTGGATATGCGCTGCTTTGTTTCTTCGCAAAGACAACGATCCTGTGCAAATTCTGCGCCTGCTCTGGTTATCTCAGCAAGATAGCCCTCGCGCTGGCGCTTTGCTTTTTCGGCAATGAACAGCTCGCCCTCAGGGCATAGGATAGCGGTATAGTGACCCTCGCCGGCGATAAGGTCAAGCTGCTTCAGCAGCGCTGGATACATCGGCTTTGCATCTACATAGCCACAGGTCGTGATGACTACCAGACGCTTTTCGTGCATCGATACGTCACGAAGCTCGTGAAAGGAAGCATTTTTATCCTCAACGAGGTTGCCCATGTACGGCAGCATAAAGGGCAGACAGCGGTCTGTCATGCATTTGAGCTGAGAGGGCATACCGAAGAAATACAGCGGAAAGCTCTCGATGACGATATCTGCAGCCTCGATTTTTCTGTAAAGCTCCTGCATATCATCCTTTATCACGCACTGTCCCGGGGTCTTGCTCCAGCAGGAGAAGCAACCTACACAGGGCTTGATATTGAGCTTGTAGAGGTTGACATACTCGACCTCCGTGTCCTCGGGAAAACCATTCAGAAAAGCTTTGGTGATGTTAAGAGTGTTGCTGCGCTCGGATTTCGGGCTGCCGTTTAAAACAAGTACTTTCATATATTCTCCTTGTGATCGCTGTAAACGCTGTAGTAGTACCTTTTGCCGCACGAGATTATGACGCCTGTGTGATAGTCAGCACTTTGGAATCTGATATTCCGCAGATCCTGAAAAACATCGCGGCCTGCATATTTTATGTATGCTTCGCGGCGCGTCCATATCGTATAGAACAGGCTTTCATCCTGGGTTTTCAGATACTGCGTATAGTCATTTGCGTTCATAAATATCTCGGCAAGCTGTGCCATTTTGTCGGGGGAGTAGTATCTGACGTGCTGTACGTCGCAGCCTGTGCGAATATCATCTCCTATGCACAATGAGCATAACACTGCACCCTCAGAATGAGAGATGCTGAAATCAATATCAGTCCTGTTGATTATACAGGGTCTGCCGTCTGCATTGCGAGAGATGACCAGCTCGCTTTTGTCTATGCCATGCTTAGTGAGCAGGCTGTCTGCAAGCAGAAAGCCACAGGCGCTCTCGTTAAAAGCTCTGCCTTTTTTTGCGAGTATGCGCAAGAAATATTCCTCGCTCATTTCGGAATAAAGCTGGCGAGCCTGCTCTATTCTCGGGCGCAGACCATCTCCGCCTGCTGCGATGCACGCAGTAAAATCTATCGTCTTATCCATAAACAGCACTCTTATCCATCGAAGTGAAAAGCATACTTCCCTTAGCCTTGACAACACCGTCAACTGTTATCACTGCAGAAAATTCGTATGCACCGCCTGCTGCCATAACAGTCTTTACATCAATGGTCAGCGTATCGCCCGGGATGACAGGTCTAAGGAATTTAAAGTCCTTGACCTTGAGCAGGACATACAGCTTGTTTTCATCATTTGCAGCATCCTCAGGAGCAATAACAAGGCTGCACAGCTGCGCTGCACATTCAATGATAAGAACCCCCGGCATTATCGGCGCGTCAGGGAAATGTCCCATGAAATACGGCTCGTTTACCGATACATTCTTGATGCCCTTTGCTGATACGTTAGGCTCCAGCTCCAGTACGCGCTCTATCATCTGAAAAGGCGGACGCTGCTTTATGCGCTGGTTTATCTCCATTAAATTCATCATAAGCTAAGACCTCCGTCAAGCACGATGACCTGTCCCGTCATATAGCCGAAATTGTCGGAGCACAGCTGCGCCACAACATTTGCGACATCCTGTGCTGTACCATAGCGATGCATGGGGATAGCCTTGAGATACTCTTCCTTCTTTTCGTCGGGGATAGCGTCCATCATCTCGGTCTCAATAAATCCCGGGGCTACTGCATTGACAAGGATATTGCGCGGCGCAAGTTCCTTGGCAAGTGTAGCTGTCATGGAATTTACAGCGCCCTTTGTTGCGGAGTATACGCCCTGTCCCTCGACGGCAAGCACTGAGCTTACTGAGGAAACATTGACTATACGTCCGCCTGTTTTCATCATTTTGAGCGCCGCCTGCTGTGCACAGTGGAAATATCCCTTGATATTGATATCAAGGCTTCTCGTGAGCGAGTCCTCGTTTATCATCAGCAGATATGCGTCGTCCACAACACCTGCGTTATTCACCAGCACATCCAACTGACCAAATGTCTTGTGTACCTCACGAAACATTGCCTGCACCTGTTTGAGGTCTGCGGTATCTGCTTTTACTGCAATAGCTTTCTGTCCAAGGGCTTCTATTGCCGATACGACCTCCTGTGCCTTTGCTTCGTTGCTGACATAGTTCACTGCTACATCAAATCCGCACTCGGCCAGCTTTATCGCGCAGGCTTTTCCTATGCCGCGTGATGCGCCTGTTACAATTGCAACCTTACTCAATTTATCCTCCTGAAATATCGGCGGAGGATGCCCTCCGCCTTATTCTTATATCTTTTTGAGTACAATGGCGGAGTAGTTGCCGCCCACACCCACTGCAACAGCAAGGATATACTTGATACCGCTGATATCGGTGGTTGTCTTTTCTATTCCGTTTGCTTTCAAGATGAACGCATCCTGTGTGCTGCCGAGTTTGCCTGACAGTACTTTTGCCGCATAAGCCGCCTGTGCTGCGCTGGCTGCGGCGCGCGCTTCACCTATGGTATCTCTTACGCAGAAGATCGGTATATCGCGGTTGAATATATCGCGGTACACTTCTGTTTCCATCGCGTCCAGAGCCTTGTGGCCGTTTGCGAAGCCGCTTATTGCATTTATATCGTCAATAGTGATATCTGCTGCCGCGCAAGCGTCTATGATGGCACGTTCAAGCGCGTCATCAGAGCCGTTCAGCGTACCGAAATCTACCGACTGATGCGCTGTGGCGTAGCCTGCGATCTCTGCATATCTTTCTGCGCCGCGCTTGGTGCAGCTTTCTTCTGTTTCAAGAACTAAGGAAACAGAGCCTTCGCCCTGTACGAATGCGTCGCTTTTGAATGTATAGGGGCTGCTTTCATAAACGTAGCCTGCTCTCATGAGAAGCTCTGCGGTCACGTCGGTGTTCTCGTCGGTACCTGTTGCGAGCATGATCTGAGCTTCTCCGTTTTTCAGCACATCTGCGGCATAGCAGATGCTCTGGATTCCTGCCTGAATACCATTAGCAACAGTAACGTTGTAGCCCTTTATACCTGCAAAGATGCTCAGATATCCGCCTGCGGCGTTGTAAACAGTATTCGGGAAGCTGAATGCGCTGCCGTTGGCAGTACCCTGCTGCACAGTGTTCTTCTGGAAGCTTGCTATCTCTGTCATGGGTCCTTCTGAAGTTCCGATGATGATTCCGATATCATTCTCGTTGGTTTCATCTATGGTCACATTTGCGTCGGATATCGCTCTCATACCTGAGATGAGCTGCAGCTGGCTGAAGCGGTCAAGCTTGCGGTAGAATGCCATCTTGATGCCGTGTTCTTTGTAGTCGTCAGAGGTTATCTCGGCACGATAGCCCTTGTCCTCGACTTTGTTGGTACCGCAAAGCTCGCCGATACCTGTTACAAAGATGCGCTGGTCATTAGTGTGGTCGGGAATATCATGCGGCTGTTTGGAGAACACGATGCTCGCGTTGTTTCCGCCGAAAGCAAAGGAGTTGGATATGGCATAATTTACTGTTTTCTCACGCTTGCTGTTTGCAACGAAATCTATGCTGCCTGCCTTTTCTTTGAGCGCATCCATGTCATCGTCACTATAGCCGATCGTTGGAGGAACCATATTCTCGCACACTGCTTTTACGGTAAGCACGGCTTCAATCGAGCCTGCCGCACCGAGGCAGTGACCTGTCATGGATTTCGTGGAGCTGACTGAAACATGGTCGTTGCAGTCGAACAGCGTATGCAGCGACAGGAACTCGGCCTCATCGTTCTTTGCGGTGCCTGTTCCGTGTGCGTTTATGTAATCTATGTCTGTGAATTGCAGACCCGAGTTTGCTATAGCTTTCTTTATCGCAGACATCTGACCCTGTCCGTCGGGACGGGGCGCGGTGATATGATGCGCATCGGAGCTTACACCGCTACCAAGCACATCGCAATATATCTTAGCGCCGCGCTGTACCGCGTGCTCATAGCTTTCAATGATAAGCACGCCTGCGCCCTCACCGAGCGTTATGCCGTTGCTGTGATTGAACGGGGAACACGCATCCTCTGCCAGCGCATGAAGCGCATGGAAGCCGCTGAAAGCGAGTGAAGAAAAGCTGTCTGAGCCGCCTGCGACGAAAGCATCAGCTTTTCCTGCACGGATAAGGTCGCACGCGTATGCAAGGCTCATTGTACCCGCAGCGCACGCGTTTACTATATTTGCTGTCGTGCCGTTGAGTCCGAAGTGACGAGCAACGTTGTTTGCGATTGCTGCGGCGGGCATTTTCAGTATATCAGCCGCGTTTGCACAGCCGTTTTTTATCTCATCGGTGTAATATTTGTCAATGCTCGCAGCGCCGCCGACACAGTTTCCTATGATGACACCGATGCGCTGGGAGTCAAAGCTTTCTGCAGAATAACCCGCGTCAGCAAGCGCTTCGTTTGCTGCCTTGATGCACAGCAGCGACGAGCGATCGTAGTCCTCGTCGCTAAGCTCGGCGTTGGTCAGAGCGACCTCAGCGCCCTTGTGCGCATAGCACTCCGCTGTATCTACTGACTTTACCTCGCGTATGCCTGAAACACCATTTATGGCTGCACTCCAGCATTGTTCGGTATTATCTCCGAGTGCGCAGACCAGTCCCAGACCTGTTACAACACATCTTCTGTTGTTCATCTATTACTCCATATTCTCCTCAACATACTTGGTAAGGGTCTCGATAGTCTGGAAGTTCTCTCTTGCCGCACCTGTCATCTGTACACCGAACAGGCTGTCGATACCTGCGATGATCTCAATGGAGTCGATGGAGTCAAGTCCGATATCGTCACCGAAAAGCTCGGAGTTGTATTCCAGCTCGTCTGCGGGGATCCTGAGATTTTCAACCAGCATTGCCTTGATCTTTTCTGCGATCTCTGTGTTCATAATATTACCTCTTTCTTGGGCGATGCCCATATATTATTGCGGTGATACCGCTGATTTACTGTTCTATATAGCTTTCCTCATACACGGGAAGCTTGCCGTATTTCTGCTCCATAATGCCGTACAGTCGTTTTACCTCGTCCTCTGACTGCTTTGCAAGGAGCTTTGCATATCTGGAATGTCGCATATCTTCGGGGCAGCAGCTTTCTATGGCTTTTCCGATAATTATCTTCTGGCGCTTTCCGAATACCATGTCGTACTCGCCATATACCGCAACAGGTATGACTGTTGCGCCTGTCGAAGCAGAGAGCAGCGATGCACCTGCTTTGAACTGCTCTATCTTTCCGCTGCGCGCTATGCCGCCCTCGGGGAATATTATCATTGAGCCGCCGTTTCTGATGTATTGTTCCGCGGTGATATACCATTCCGCATCAGCGCCGCCGAGGTCTATCGGCATACATCTGCACCACTTTATCATAGTACCCACGCCTTTTTTGTCGTACCAGTTTTTGCTTACCAGCACATAGGGCTTGTATCTTCCGAGAACAGCGCCCAAAAACGCGCCGTCAAAGTGATGCGTATGGTTAGCGACGAACACTGCAGGCATTTCTTTAAGCTGCTTTTTCAGCGCCTTGTCCTCCCAGATGATCTTAGGGCGGAACAACGTGTAGACCGTGCAGGTTATCAGCTTCTGGAACACCTTGCCCCATGCCGATTGTCTGAGTGTACTGTCTGCATCGCTCATCTGTGGCACGCTCCTTTCTGATATCATTCCATATTTATTATATATCACAGTGTTGAAGTATGTCAATGGACAACGA
>SVMQ01000123.1 GCA_015067375.1 Oscillospiraceae bacterium
GTGAAAATAATTTAGAATGTATAATTGATGATGGATTACTTATAAAAAACAATAAAGTGCTTGCAGGTAAATCGGCGAAGAAAGAATTGAGTAAAATTGCATCAGTAAAAAGAGCAGTTTTTAGTATCTCTGACGCTGTTGAGTATCGGCAAAGTGTAGAAATTTTTATAACGCATTTGTGCTACTTTTACAATTTACGGCGAATTATTGCCACATTTTAGCAGTTAGCTAGTAAAATTGCATGAGTTTTCTAAAAAATGCGTTAAAATTTTTACATTCCATGTTAAGCTTTTTTCAAAAAAAAGTTGCAATCTGACTGCAAATGTAGTATAATTATAATACGAATAACCATGTGTTAGTGTGGGTTATTGGCTGTAAAAATAATCCAAATCATAAAAAAGGGGAAAGAAAATGGCACTTTTTGATACCACCGCGTTTCGCATAACAGAACAGGGTCTGAGCGTTCTCTGGCAGAAGCAGCAGGTCATCGCACAGAATATCGCCAATGCGGATACGCCTGAATATAACTGCAAGTATCTTGAGTTCAGCGGTGTGCTGCGTGAGAAGCTTCGTGCAAACGGCAGCATCAAGCAGGAGCTTAATCTTTCGCAGCATATAGTTGTCGATACCGCAACAAGGGATCAGTTTGATGAGAACAACGTTGATACCGACACTCAGCAGGCTGAGCTTGCGAATACGCAGATGCAGTATGACGCGCTCATAAATTCCATGAACGGTAACTTTACCAGAATGAGAAGCGCACTGATAACAAAGTAACGGGGGAATAACAGATGGCATTTTTAAGCTCGATGAACATTCCGCTCTCGGGTATGACCGCTGAGCGTCTGAGATTGGATATAATCGCACAGAACGTTGCAAATGCCGACAACGTTGCTACTACTGCTGAGGATGCGTACAAGCGTCAGATGGTGGTTTTCGGTGAGGACAGAACGTTCAAATCCGTGCTGCGCACAAAGCTTGGCACAGGCGAGGCGCATTTCCATAAGTACATACAGTATCGCGGCGTTGAGTGCCGTGAGATCGTAGAGGATGAAACTCCTGCGGAGCCTGTTTACGATCCCACTCATCCTCTCGCTGACGAATACGGCTACATATATGAGTCCAATGTCGATGTTGCGACAGAGCAGCTTGACGCTATCGAGGCTGCCAATATGTATGACGCTAACCTCGCGGTGTTCGAGGTGGTGAAGTCCATGGCGCAGAAGGCGCTCAATATTGGCAAGGGCTGATAAAACACGTTTGTTTTCTGAAAGGATTGATATAAAATGATAGATTTCGTACCGATTTCCACACTGCCCTCCATGGAGCCGATGACTCCAATGGACATAACCAAGGAAGATCTTGCAATAAATACTGAGGAAGCGTCGTTCCTTGATATCTTTAAGGGTCTTGTGGATAATGTTGTGGAAACAAATGAGCAGGTGGATCGTGATGCCATAGATCTGATGCTCGGCAATATCGACGACCTTGCACAGGTGCAGGCGAATATCGAAAAAGCGTCCGTTGCAGTGGACCTGCTGGTAACGGTTAAGAATGAGGCGCTGAGCGCTTATAACACTATAATCAATATGCAGGTTTGATCTGCTTAAAAATAGCAGAAGATCCGATGCTGTCAGGCTTTACGGCACGGAATCTTGTTCGGAGGTCTTTTTTTAATGAATGAAAAGCTGAAAACTACGGTCACCACCGTAAAGGAGAAGTGGAGCGGCTTATCAACCGTTTTTAAGGTGCTGTTTATCAGCATTCCGATCGCGGTGATAGCTATAATAATCGTTCTGGTGATACTATTCAACCGCGAAGAGGATGCAGTTCTTTTCTCGGGTGTTGAGCAGACAGAGGCAGGCGAGATCGCTGCGGCTGTAACGGCGCTTGGAATTACAGATGTTACAGTACAGGATGACGGTGATATCATCGTTCCTGCAGAACAGGTAGACTTTCTGCGTATGCAGATGTATATGCAGGGCTATCCTACATCCTCGACTGATTACGAGATCTGGAACGAGGGCGTGGATCTCTGGTCCACAGATGCGGACAAGCGTGAGGTAAAACGTCAGCAGCTCGAAACTCGTATCGGCGCAGCTCTGGCTTCGCTCGAAGAGATAAAGCAGGCTACTGTCACATTGACACTGCCTGAAACATCTGACTATGTTCTTGTTGAGAACAAGGGTCAGTCGTCCTGCTCGGTCATCCTGCAGCTGTATGATAATGCGTCGCTCAGCAATGCAGAGGTTCGAGCTATCTACCGCGCTGTAACGACCAGTGCAGAGAACCTTGTCAACGACAATATCTCCATCATGGATACCACAGGTAAGCTTTACGAGTGGGTAGCTCCCGAGGATGACGAAAAGTCCGAAGAGGATCTTTCGGGCGTGAATGTTGCAGAGCGCAGACTGCAGTTCCAGAAGGAATTCGAGGAGTTGCTTGAGGAAGATCTCGGCGAGATGTTCACCATGAGCTTCGGCGAGAACAACTATGCATTCAACGTAAGCGCTATACTCAACTACGACAAGATGACAAGGGATGAAGAGGAGTTCATTCCTGTCGAGGGCACGACGCACGGCGTCGCAAATCACGAGCAGTCCATCTACGAGGCAGGCTACCTTGACGAGGACGGCGGTCTTGTTGGTGTTACGCCTAATGCGGACGAGTCCCCCGATTATCCTGAGTACTTGGGTATCGAGGACGGACAGGGCTACGTTTACGACAAGGACGAAACACAGTACAGCGTTTCCAACATCAAGACCTCCCTCATCAAGGATGGTTATGAGATACAGACGCTCAGCGTTGCACTTATGATAAACCAGACCAACATGACTGAGGCAGAGCGCGAGTCGCTTTGCGATCTTGTTGCAAAGGCAGCGGGCACTGACGTAGCGAACGTATCTGTATACAATATGCCGTTCGTACTCAAGGGCAGCAACATTGGTACAACGATCGGCGATGGCAGCATCAATGTCTGGACAGACGAGGTGGATACATACCGCGATATGCTCCTGTTCGTTGTTATCGGACTTGGCGTACTGCTGATAGTTCTGCTTATCATCTCGCTGTTCATGAGCAGTGCAAGAAAGAAGAAGATCAGACGCAGACAGGAATCCGCACTGGCAGCCGCAAATGCGCAGCTTGCTGACGGCATGAACGCTCAGGGCGGCGATCCGGTTCAGGAGATCGACTTCAATATCGCAAGCCTTACAGAGGAAGCCGGCAAGGATTCCAAGGAAACTATCCTCAAGAGAGAGATCAGCGAGTTCGCGAAGACAAATCCCGAGATCGTTGCATCTATCATCAGAAATATGCTCAGAGAAGAATAATACCCACTGGAGGGATATAAATGGCAAGAGAAGTAGGCAGGGATCTGACCGCGTCGCAGCGAATAGCGCTGGTCATCGCTTCTATGGGTGTAGAGAATGCATCCGCAATATTCAAGCATCTTGCTGACGACGAGGTGGAGTCCGTTTCTGTCGAGCTTGCAAGACTTGACTATCAGCCCATCGAGGTAGTTGAAGAGATACTCAATGAGTTCTACGAGCTGTGTCTGACGCAGAAGGTAGTAACAGAGGGCGGCGTTGACTACGCCCGTGAGATACTCGAAAAAGCGTTCGGTCAGGAAGCGGCAAGCAACCTGCTGGCGAGAATAACAAAACAGCTTAAGACGAAGTCCTTTGACTTCGTCAGAAAAGCAGACTATAAAAACCTGCTGGCTATCGTTCAGAACGAGCATCCGCAGACTATCGCACTGATACTTTCGTATGCACGAAGCGATCAGGCGTCCGCTATCCTCGCGGAGCTTCCCAAGGAGAAGCGCGTTGAGGTAGTTGAGCGTATTGCGCGCATGGACAGAGCCTCGCCTGAGGTCATCAAGTCCATCGAGCTGGCACTTGAAAAGAAGTTTGCGAGCCTCGTTACCATGGATTCCATGGAGGTCGGCGGTATCAATTATGTTGCAGAGGTCATGAACAATGTAGACCGTGCAACGGAAAAGTTCATCTTTGACGAGCTGTCCGCACGCGATCAGAAGCTGGCAGACCTCATCAAGCAGAAGATGTTCGTATTCGAGGATATCGTCAATCTGGATGCTCTGTCTATTCAGGCGTTCACAAAGGAGATCGATCCCAAGGATCTTGCGGTGGCTATCAAGGGCTCTACACAGGAGGTTGCGGAGTGCATCTTTGCAAACATCTCCTCCCGTGCAAGAGAGAGCCTGCAGGCAGATATCGAGTACCTGCATAACATCCGTATGCGTGATGTTGAAGAAGCGCAGCAGCGTATCGTTGCTGTCATCAGACGTCTGGAGCAGGAGGGTGTCGTTACGATCACTCACGGCTCCGGCGGCGACGAGATCATCGCATAATATTGATAATTGCGGAGGGATATTGATTGGCAGTTTTTAAAAGGAACTCCGTGATATGCGGCGGCGGTGTGGATATATCCAACAGGGTAATAGTCAACCGTCCCCGTGCTGTTGAGGAAGCGCCTTCTCAGGTGCAGGAGAGCGTTGAACAGGCAGAGCCGCCAAAGCCCGATCTTGCGGCAGAGCTGGAGCTTAGGCTGCAGCTGCTGGAGGAGCGCGAGGCTGACGCGGAGCGCAGACAGCAGGAGCTTGCAGCGCTCAAAGAGCAGTACATAGAGCAGGGCAAGGGAGTCATCCTTGAGGCGAAGCAGCGTGCCGAGGCTATGATAGCACAAGCAGAGGCAGAGGCGGCTGACATCGTTGCTGATGCGGAGGCTCAGAGGGACGGCGTATTTATCAAGGCGCGCGCAGAGGGCTTTGAGCAGGGCAAGAAAGATGGCGTTGAAGCCTGCCTTGCAGATGGAAAGGATATCCTTGACAGCGCAAGAGTTTATGCGGAGAAGATCAACACCGAAAAGGACGAGCTTTTTGCGAAGTACGAAAAGGATATCTTCGATACGATAATTGCGATCGCCAATAAGATAACGCTGGACAGCCTTACGGCAAAGGACAGCACGGTAGTTAAAAAGCTTATCAAGAAAGCGGCGAAGGACTTCCGAAACACCGAGAGGATACGCATTACGCTGGACAAGAACGGTGCAACGGAAGAGCTTGCTGCAGACTATGAATACTTAAAGGAGCTGTGCGGCGGCGTACAGTATGTCGAGGTCGAGCTTCTGCCTGACGCGGAACCGGGTACGGTCATCGTGGAGAGCGGCGGCGAGATAACAGACGCGGGCATACAGACGCAGCTTCGCATGATACAGGAGCTGGGCGAGGGCAAATTCCAGGCGCCTAAAAGAAAAAGGGCGACCAATAAAAAGCCTGCAGAGCAGCTTCAGCTTGAAGAAGAATAATTACAATCGGCGGAGGTCAGGATTTGGATCTTTCAGCATTTCGTGAGGAAATAACTAAATACGATACCTTCCGCTATATGGGCAAGATTGAGAAGATAGTCGGCATGACCATCGAAGCGAGCGGTCCTACCTGTAATATCGGTGATGTCTGCCGCATATACTCGAAGGATATGCAGTCCTTTATCCATGCGGAGGTCGTTGGCTTCAACAAGGAGAACATCCTGCTGATGCCGTACACCGAGATCGAGGGCATAGGCCCGGGAAGCATCGTTGACAACACGGGCGACAAGCTCATGCTTAACGTTGGCGACGGACTTATCGGCCGCATCGTGGATGCGACCGGCAATCCGCTTGACGGCGGAGAGCAGCCCTATTGCCCCGATACTATCTCGATCACGGGTATCCCCGTAAACCCCTTTACAAGACCACCTATCAAGGAGACAATACAGCTTGGCGTCAAGGCAATAGACGGTATGCTCACCATGGGCAAGGGTCAGAGAATGGGCATCTTCGCAGGCTCGGGCGTTGGTAAGTCAACGCTCATGGGCATGATCGCGAGGAAGGTAAAGGCTGACATCAACGTTATTGCGCTGGTAGGAGAGAGAGGACGTGAGGTGCGTGAGTTTATCGAGCGTGACCTCGGCCCTGAGGGCATGGCTCGTTCCGTGCTTGTCGTGGCGACATCCGATCAGCCTGCAATGATGCGAAGCAAGTGTCCGCTTACCGCGACTGCGATAGCGGAGTACTTCATGAAGCAGGGCAAGGATGTGCTGCTGATGATGGACAGTCTGACGCGTTACGCTATGGCGCTGCGCGAAGTGGGTCTGTCAGTAGGCGAGCCGCCTATCGCGAGAGGCTATACGCCATCCATCTACAGCAATATGCCAAAGTTGCTGGAGCGTGCGGGAAACTTCCCCGAAGGCTCTATCACAGGTATATACACCGTACTAGTTGAGGGTGACGACACCAACGAGCCTATTGCGGATACCGTGCGAGGTATCATAGACGGACATATCATCCTGTCGAGAAAGATAGCCGCACAGAACCATTATCCCGCGATCGACGTACTGCAGAGCGTCAGCCGACTTATGTCGGAGATAGCGATACCTGAGCACAAGGAGGCTGCAGGTCAGCTGAGAAATCTGCTTTCACTCTACAATAACAACTACGATCTGATCTCTATCGGCGCATACAAGCACGGCACCAACCCTGCACTGGATGAGGCGATAAGGAAGATCGACAGGATAAACGAGTTCCTCATGCAGAGGGTCGAGGAGGCGTACAGCCTTGAAGAAACGGTGCAGCTTCTTCTGCACGCAGTAAGCAACGAAAAATGAGGTGAGCGGCGATGAAAAAATTTCAGTTTACGCTGCAGAAGCTCATGGACTACCGCGAGCAGGAGCTTGACCGTCAGAAGAACACGCTGAACGCTTTGCGCGGCGAGCTGAACAAGATAGAATAGATCGGAA
>SVMQ01000124.1 GCA_015067375.1 Oscillospiraceae bacterium
GCCGCTGGAGCTTACTGATGGCAAAAAGCACACTCTTCTTTCGGACGGCACTAAGCTGTTCGATGAGGATTTCACGGTTGCCGCAGAGGTAGTGCGCAACAAGGTCAACCCGTCGCTGTGGGGTCTCAAGAACTACACGACCGATGTGTGGAAGTGCATCCTGCCAAACGGACAGGAAAAGGAAGTGCCGCAAGGCTCTGCCGCACCTATCTTCACGGGAACTAAGCTGACCATGAACGGAATTGAATATACCATGAATGAATATTCCGAATGATGTTCAATTATAGATAATAAGAAAAGCCACTTTGGGTCACACCAAAGTGGCTTTTGTAGTTATAATTAGATGTTTTATTTCGCAATACATCAACCCTGATGTTCTTGCAGAAACTCGATATAGCTTTGCTCAGGGATGGGCTTTGAGTAATAATAGCCCTGAAGGAATTCCACACCCATATCAATAAGCAGGCTTGCCATAGCCTCGTCCTCTACGCCCTCCACGACGATGCCTTTGTTAAGGCTCTTGAGCATCATTACGGTGTGCTTTAATACGTTCATGGCTTCCTCGCTCTTCATTGCAGGCCAGAGGATGCTCTTGTCTATCTTTACGATGTAAAGAGGCAGTCTGATCAGATAATTCGCGGTAGAGAAGCCTGTACCGTAGTCATCCATGGAGAAGGTGGAGCCTTCTTTTATCAGCGCGTTCATCGTGTTGATAAGTGTTTTGTCGTTGATGCTGTGCGCGGTTTCCGTTATCTCAAAATTGATGCGGTTGGGTGCGATGCTGAATTCTTTCATTATAGACAACATTGTGGGAGCAAGGTTCTCCTGCATACACTGAACAGTGGAGAGGTTGACCTCGATGTATTCCACTCCTAGCTTGAAGATGTCGCTGCGGTGCATGAATTCGCAGACGCTGCGGAAGATCAGCTCGCCGATCTTTGCGATAAGTCCGTTTCGTTCTGCGAGAGGGATGAACTCGTCGGGTGGGATGAATCCAAGCTCAGGGTCGATAAGTCGTACAAGTGCCTCAGCTGATGTAAATCTGCCTTTTTCTGTGGAATACAGCGGCTGATAATACACCTTGAACTCATTATTCTGAATTGCGCGCTTCATGATGTGTACTATCTGGTTTTCGCGGTTCTTTTTTACAAGCGCTTCTTCTGTTGCCGCAACAAGCTCGTTGCTTTCGTCGTGAGCGGTCGTTTTAAGGCAGAATTCGAGCGAGTCGGTGATATCCTCGGGAGTGTTTGCGAAGTCGGGATAGTTGATAAAGCACATTTTGGGTGAGAGCTGCACCTCTGTGCCATTTATAACACACGGCTTTGCGAAGTGTGCTTTCAGACGGAACACTGTGCTGTCGAGGTCGCCTGTGTTTTCGTCTATCATAACTGCATAACGGCAACCGTACAAGTGGAATACATTCTGGGCGTTAAATTCGTTCATAAGATACACAGATATCGAATCGATGAGTTCATTCGTGTTTTTTACGCCAAGGATGCAGTTGATATACTGGAAATCATCAGGCACAAAGGAAAGCACGGTGAATGGTGTGTTTTTCACAATATGCTTTTCCAGCGTTTTGTTGAACGCATATTGATTGAAGCAGCCTGTGGTCTTATCCATGTAATCGTCGGGATTCTGGAGCGATACATATACAACGATAAGATACAGAGAGCAGGCAAAGCCTTGCAGCAGTATGTCGCTGAATATGGCCTGCAGGATGATCGCACCGATGAGCGAAAGGTTGAATATCACTATAGACACGATCTGATATTTTGTAAGGCTGTGGCGGTACTTTACGCTTATGAGGAAGCTGTAGAAAAGCATGAATACTGCAGTGACATAAAGCAGCAGCATAAGCGGACCGTGGCAGTAATTGTTTTCTTCGTCGAAGAAGAATATCCACTTAGTCAGCGGCGTAGTAGAGATAAACACAACGTCTATCGTTATCACGGCGATCGCAACGGCGCGATCGAGGCGCGTTGTACGATTTTCTTTGGTTATAGCCAGAACATACATATAGTACAGCACCGCGCATCCGTTGAACGATGTCAGATATACTATATTGGTAAGGTAATTGACCCACAACGGCAGCGTATCGGCTTTTGCTATAGTAAATACTGTAACAAGATCCATAGCTGTTGCGAAAAGATTTCCCGCAAGCATACAAGCGTACAGCTTGTTGGAATATGTGGGGAAGTTTTTGCGGATAGCCAGCAGCACTGAAAACATTATCATCAATGCACAGGCGGCTATATCAAATTCATATATGTAATTCATAATACACCTTCATTGGTATTTTAAATATTTAAAATAATATCATCCAGATAATATTATAAATCACCTGTTTATATTTGTCAATCATGATTTGCAACAAAACACATGAAATAGATGTGGGGTTATATTGAAATATATACAAAGATCCCCCACCTTTCAGTGGGGGATAGTATTATGCGTAGGTGCTGAAGAGTGCGCCGATAGAATAGGCGTAGTTCTGAGTGCTTGCGGCGGTGTAACCGAACAGCCCCGAACTGCCTGCAAGACGGCTGACCTGTTCTGCTTTCTGGTATGCCTTTTCTGCAAAGCCATAATCACCGAAAGTCGTTTTGAGGTCGGTGGCGGATATTTCGGACATCTTTTCGGGATCGAATGTCAGCTTGTTGTCGCTGCCTACGGTAATACCTGCTCTGCGCAGCGAGCCTGAGTATGCCTTTGCCGTGTTGACCATAACGACACCCTTCTGAAGAACGGATTCGCTTTCAGCGTTGCCGAGGTTTTCTACAAAGGAATTGTAGTCCTTTACAAAGCCCTCGATAAGCTTCTGTGCCTGCTCTGTGTCGTATTCCTTGCCGTAAGTAAGACCCTGTGCAAAGCTGTCGAGCGCCTCGGCGGAGCTCATAACATTGCTGCAGGACGCTTTCATTGAAACGGTGGATTCCGCGCTCTCTTCTTCGGCCTTGCCGAAAATAGAGTTGTACAGCTTCTCATATTCCTGCTGAATATAGTCGTCACCATACTTGACAAGATTGTCAAGCACTTCGTCAACATCCTTTGTGTCAAATACGGAGGAGTTGTACTTGTTGTTGGTGTACAGCGAAGAATACATCTGCTGTCTGGTGTTAATGACTGCCATGCCATACTGCACGGAAGCCATCATGCCTACTGTTGCCATAGTGTTGCCCCCTTTCGTCGTAAGGTCAATGTGATAGCTGAATCGTTACATTATGATCGGTATAGTGCTTTGTGTATGTTGAGCCGCGGTTCGCGGACACTTTTCGAAGCCGAAGAGAAATGTTCGCAGACAAGGAAGCGAAGCGCCGACGTGCTTTTTGCACGTCAAGCTGAAGCTGACGCAGTATGCGGACATTTATCGAAGGCTTTATCAGCCTACGCCGTAGGTCTTGCGATACTCCTTCATCTTGTCAACGTACTCAGCGCCGGGGATAATGCCCTTTTCAAGCGCGTCGATGATGTCGTTGATCGTAACGATGGAGTACACCTTAACACCGAACTCCTCGTATACTTCCTGTACAGCGGACTTGTCAGAGGTCAGGCCCTTTTCCATGCGGTCAACAGTGATTACCATGCCCTGCAGATCGATGTCAGCAGCGCCTGTGAGTTTAGGAAGCACCTCACGAAGTGCCTTTCCGCTGGTCATAACGTCCTCAATGATAACTACCTTTTCGCCGTTTTCAAGATTCTTTCCGACGAACATACCGCCCTCGCCGTGGTCCTTTACTTCCTTGCGGTCGAAGCAGTAGTTTACATCCATGCCGAACTTGTTGTAAAGTGCGGTGCAGGCTGCAACGGAAAGAGGAATGCCCTTGTATGCGGGGCCGAACAGAGTTTCGGGAGTAAGACCGTTGTCCTTGATGCACTCAGCATAGAACTCACCGAGCTTTGCAAGCTGCGCGCCTGTCTTGTAGTTGCCGCAGTTGATGAAGTAGGGTGCAAGTCTGCCGCTTTTGAGGGTAAACTCGCCGAACTTCAGCACGCCGCTGTCTACCATGAATTTGATGAAACTTTCTTTGTAAGTCATTATTGCTCCTTCTCTATGCTCAGGCATAGATATCTATATTATTTCATTATTATTATAACATAGTCCCGGCGGTTTTGCAAGAACTTTTTGCCGAGGAGCGCATAAATCGGCGTTTTTTACAGCAAAAACACCACCTTATATATAGTTATCGGACGACCGTGAAACTTTTTTAAGAATTCCACAAAAAGTATGTGCATTTTAGTAAAAAAATCAGGGTTTTCGTCTTGACATTTTCGTGATTATGTAGTAAAATAGAATAGGCTATCTGAAAACTGGGTGAATTGTGCCTGTTTTTAGACAAGCTAAGCGTTTATATCTAAATTCTTTTATATATCAACGTTACGGCGGCATTAATATATAATATCAGGAGAACAGCCGTTAATTACTGTATGCTTATATATCTACATATTGCGGCGCGGCGACGCGTTGTCCGTGCCGTTACAGATATCGCCGAGGGGTAAGTGCGGCGTAATAAGTGTATCTTTGACAGCGCGGATATTTCCGCGATAATCTATTTTCCAACAAAATTGTATATTTATCCCGCCGAATTAAAAAAGGAGGGAAAATGACGATGGACTATGTATTAGTCGGCGTTGCGGCATTTCTGGTCGGCGCGGTCATCTGCGGATTTATCTGCTTTAAGCTTGGCGTAAAGCACCGCATCAAGACTGCCGAAGCACAGTTTGAGTCTGCCGAAAAGGAAGCAGCGCGCATCATCGCAGAGGCCAATGAAAAGGCCGCAACAAAGAAAAAGACTGCGCTCGTCGAAGCAAAGGATGAGATCCACAAGCTCCGTTCCTCTGCGGAAAAGGAGATCCAGCACCTTAAAAACGACACAGAGCGCGAGCTGAAAGAGCGTAGAAGCGAGCTTTCTCGTTCTGAGCGCAGACTTCAGCAGAAAGAGGAGAACCTCGACAAAAAGACCGACAAGATCGAAAAGCTCGAAGAGCAGCTTCAGGCAAAGCACAAGAAGGCTGACGAGAAGATCGCTGAGGCTGACCAGTTAAAGGCAAGCCAGATGGATATCCTCGAGCGCATCTCGGGCTTCACCACCGAGCAGGCTAAGGAGCATTTGCTGCAGATGCTGGACAGCGAGCTGTCACATGAAAAGGCAGTGAGGATCACCGCTTTTGAGCAGCGCATCAAGGACGAGTCCGATGAAAAGGCGCGTCAGTATGTTTCGCTTGCTATTGCAAGACTTGCCGCGGATACCGTTTCCGAAATGGCGGTTTCTGTAGTAGCTATTCCCAATGACGAGATGAAGGGACGCATCATCGGTCGTGAGGGTCGCAATATCCGCGCTCTCGAAACACTGACCGGTGTTGATCTTATCATTGACGACACGCCTGAGGCTATCACGCTTTCCAGCTTCGATCATGTAAGACGCGAGATCGCAAGGATCGCACTTGAGCGCCTCATTCAGGACGGACGTATCCATCCTGCACGCATTGAAGAAACTGTTGAAAAGGCACGCCGCGAGGTCGAGCTTCGCATCAAGCAGGAGGGCGAGCGTGCTGTCATGGAGACCAACGTGAATGGTCTTAATCACGAGCTTGTACGTCTTATCGGACGTCTTAAGTACAGAACATCCTACAGGCAGAATGTACTCAATCACTCTATCGAGGTGGCACATCTCGCAGGTATCATGGCGAGCGAGCTTGGTGTTGATCCTGTGCTTGCAAGAAGGGCAGGACTGCTGCACGATATCGGTAAGGCGCTTGACCACGAGATCGAAGGCTCGCACGTTCAGATCGGTGTTGATGTCTGCCGCAAGTACAAGGAGAGTCCTGAGGTCATCCACGCTATCGAGGCGCATCACGGCGACGTGGAGTGCAGAACGGTCATCGCAGCGCTTGTACAGGCTGCTGACGCTATCAGCGCAGCAAGACCTGCAGCGAGAAGCGAGAACTATGAGAACTACATCAAGCGTCTTGAAAAGCTTGAGGAGATATGCAACAGCTACAACGGCGTTGACAAGTCCTTTGCTATTCAGGCAGGCCGCGAGGTACGCATCATGCTCAAGCCTGAGGCTATCAGCGATGACGGCATGAAGGTGCTTGCACGCGATATTGCAAAGCGCATCGAGAACGAGATGGAATATCCCGGTCAGATCAAGGTTAACCTTATCCGCGAGAGCCGCGCGATAGACTTTGCAAAGTAAATAAAAAGATCGCAGCCGCTTCCTTTATCGGGAAGCGGCTGCTTTATTATGTCAGCATAAGCTGCACGGGAGGGTCAGTATATCACGCAATCGGGTGATATGGGATAATCGTTGAAATATGGCATAGGATCAATATACTCGCCATCTTTTAAAACCTCAAAGTGCAGGTGAATACCTGTCGCTCTGCCGGTCGAGCCGACAGAGCCAAGCTGATCGCCTGCTGACAGGACATCATCAGGCTCTACGTTTATCTCGGCAAGATGACCGTATGTCGTAACAACACCGTTTTCGTGTTCCAGTATGACGAAGTTGCCGTAATCGCCGTTCCACTCGGCGCGGACTACCTTTCCGTCAAGGGCGGCGTATACAGGCGCATACAGCTCCGCGGCGAAATCGATGCCCTTGTGTCCGTAATAACCACCGTGACCATACATCACTTCAATGATCTGGCGACCGGCCGATGCGGCGACAGGGGCAATTATTCCTTGTATATCGGCATTGAGTTGGTCATCATTTGTGATATCCTCGTAGCAGCGTGTGCCGAAGCTTTCGGGCGAAAGCAGTACGCGCTCCTTGTTGTTGCCGATAACATCT
>SVMQ01000125.1 GCA_015067375.1 Oscillospiraceae bacterium
AGACAAGGCACGCTGCGAGGAGATACTGGAAAACGGCACATACGGTGTGCTTGCTGTCGCAGGCGATGACAACTACCCCTACACCGTGCCGCTGTGCTACATCTACATGGATGGCAAGCTGTACTTCCACTGCGCAAAGAGCGGTCACAAGAATGATGCAATAGAACGCAATCCCAAGGTATCCTTCTGCGTTGTGGACAGCGACGAGATAGTCCCCGAGGAATACACATCGTACTTCCGCAGCGTTGTGGTATTCGGCAGGGCAAGCGTAGTAACGGATGACGGCGAACGCTTTAATATAATGGACAGGCTGGCTGAGAAGTTCCACCCCACTGACACGCAGGAAAACAGACACATGAAGATCAATAAGCAGTTCAATCCCATGCAGATAATGGTCGTGGAGATAGACCATATCAGCGGAAAGGAAGCCATCGAGCTTGTGAAAAAACGCAATGGATAATTATACCGTTATACACGCAGATACGCAGCAGCTGTTGGACGAGTGCAGGCGCGTGCGGCATGAGGTATTCGTGCTGGAGCGCGGCGTTGACCCGTCGATAGAGCAGGACGGGCATGATATCCTCGGCGGAGCGTGTGCGCATTTCCTTATCAGATGCGGTGATAGCACCGCAGGCGCATTCCGCTGCATGACAGACGGCGGTGTAGTAAGGCTGCAGCGCCTGTGCGTTGCAAAAGCTCACCGCAAAAAGGGCGCAGGAGCGGCGGCGCTGAAATTTATGGAGCAGCACTACCGCGCACTCGGCTGCTCGCGCATAGAGCTTGACTCCAAATGCGAGTCGGCGGAATTCTATCTTAAAAACGGCTACACAGCGGTATCTGAGCCTTTTATCGAGGCAGACATACCGCATATAAGGATGATAAAAGAGTTATAAGAAAGGCATAGCAATGACAAAAAATGCATTCATAGCAATAACAGGACGTGCTAACGCAGGCAAATCCTCGCTCACCAATCTGCTTGTGGGCGAAAAGGTGTCCATCGTCAGCGAGAAGCCGCAGACTACCCGAAACCGCATCAACGGTGTGCTGACCGAGGGCGATATACAGTATGTTTTCATCGACACCCCAGGTATGCACAAGCCCAAGACCAAGCTTTCCGAGCATATGGTGAAGTCCATCCGCACGAGCGTTGACGACGTTGACTGTGCTATACTGATGGTGGACGTGACAAAGAAGCTCTCCGCTATCGAGCAAGACCTTATCAGAAGCTTTGCAGCCCACGGCACAGAGGTCATTTTGCTGCTGAATAAGATAGACCTGCTGAAATCAAAAAGCGACGTGCTGGGCATAATACAGCAATACAGCGAGCTTTACGACTTCGCTGAGATAATCCCGATAAGCGTAAAGAATCGCATCAACACCGACAAGATAATGCCGATACTGGAGCGCTACGCTGTCGAGGGCGAGCATTTCTTCCCCGACGATATCGCGACTGACCGCACCGAGCGCTTCATGTGCGCCGAGATAGTGCGCGAAAAGGTGCTCTGGACGATGCAGGAGGAGATACCGCACGGCGTTGCGGTGGATATCGAGAGCTTCAAAACGCGCGAAAAGAATGGCGCGGAGCTTATCGACATCAGCGTTGTCATCATCTGCGAAAAGGACTCCCACAAGGGCATGATAATCGGCAAGGGCGGCGAGAAGCTCAAGACCATCGGCTCGCTCGCGCGCAAGGATATCGAGGAGCTTCTGCAGGCAAAGGTCAATCTCCAGTGCTTCGTCAAGGTCAAGGAGGACTGGCGCAACCGTGAGCGCTTCATCAACGACATGGGACTGGCTGACGAGTAACTTCAAAGTCCCACACCGACTGAGAGGTGACTATGCACAAGGTACAGGCTAAGACCATACTCTCACAGAGCAACGGAATAAACGTCTACCGCGGCTGCACACACGGCTGCATCTACTGTGACAGCCGCAGCGTATGCTACGGCATGACGCATAAATTCACCGATATCGAGGTAAAGGCTAACGCGCCCGAGCTTCTTGAGGCCGCACTGAGGTCAAGGCGCAAGCGCTGCATGATAGGCACGGGCGCGATGTGCGACCCATATCTCCATGCGGAAAAGGAGCTTAAAATAACGCGGCGCTGTCTGGAGCTGATAAAGCAATATGATTTCGGGGCGGCGGTGCAGACAAAATCCGACCTCGTGCTGCGCGATATCGACATATTAGAGCAGATAAACAACAGCACCAAAGCGGTCGTGCAGATGACCCTTACGACCTGCGACGAGGCGCTGTGCCGCATCGTGGAGCCTTATGTCTGCGGCACGCACAGGCGCTTTGAGGTGCTGTGCGAGATGAAAAAGGCAGGCATCCCGACGGTAGTCTGGATGTGTCCCATTCTTCCGCACATAAACGATACCGCGGAGAATATACTTGGAATAGTGGACTATGCCTCGCGCGCCGGCTGCTACGGCATACTCACCTTCGGCATAGGGATGACGCTGCGCGACGGCGACAGGCAGTATTACTACGACGCGCTGGACAGGCACTTCCCCACGCTCAAGGAGCGCTATATCAGAGAATACGGCGCGGCTTACGAGGTGGCTTCACCGCGCGCTGCGGAGCTGTGGCGGCTGTTCGTTTCCGCCTGCACAAAGGCAGGTCTTGAATACCGCACAGAGCGGATATTCGATTATCTTCATGAATTCCCTCAGCGCGAGCAGCTGACTTTATGGTAAATATATTTCGGAAAGGAACTCAGATGGCTGAAATTACCTTCAATATGGAAAGCATGGAACAGCTTCACGCTGTTTTCGGAGATTTCGACTGCAACATAAACATGATACAAAAAGCGTTCGACGTGACTATTTTCAGCCGCGGAAGCGACGTCAAGATAACGGGCGAGGACAAGGGCGTGCAGTGCGCGGAAAAGGCGATGCAGTCCCTCTCAAAGCTCTATTTCAAGGGCGAAGCGCTCAACGAACAGGCTGTGCGCTATGTCATCTCTATGGTGAATGACGGCACGGAGCAGGAGGTCGAGACCATGTCCTCTGACTGCGTGTGCGTAAGCTACTCGGGCAAGCCGATAAAGCCAAAGACCGTCGGTCAGAAAAAATACTGCGATATGATACGCAAGAATACGATAACATTCGGCGTAGGCCCTGCAGGTACGGGCAAGACCTACCTCGCGGTAGCGCTTGCAGTAAGCGCATTCAAGGCGCACGAGATACAGCGCATCATCCTCACGCGCCCTGCTGTTGAAGCAGGCGAGAAGCTGGGATTTCTCCCCGGCGACCTGCAGAACAAGGTAGACCCCTATCTCCGTCCGCTGTACGACGCGCTGTTTGAGATGTTCGGACAGGAAGCGTTCAACCGCCACTTAGAGCGCGGCTCTATCGAGGTAGCGCCCCTCGCCTACATGAGAGGCCGCACGCTCGACGACAGCTTCATCATCCTTGACGAGGCGCAGAACACCACGCGCGAGCAGATGAAGATGTTCCTCACGCGCCTTGGCTTCAACAGCAAGATGGTCATCACGGGCGACATCACTCAGATAGACCTGCCCGAGGCGAAAAAATCGGGACTTATCGAGGCGCTGCGCGTACTGAAAAACGTTGACGACATCGCACAGAACCGTTTCAGCGAAAAGGACGTAGTGCGCCACCGCCTTGTACAGGACATCGTTAAGGCATACGAAAATGCCGCAGAACACGACAACAGGAGAAAGCCATGAAAATTGAGATATTTTTAAGCGACGAGCAGGATAAGCTCGCGCCGCCCTCCGACATGGAGCAGCTGATAGAGCAGTGTACGCGCGCCGCTCTCGATGAAGAGGAGATAGCCGAGGACGCACAGGTGTCCGTCACTTTGGTGGACAACGAGGCTATCCGCGAGATAAACCGCGAACACCGCGACATCGACCGCGCAACGGATGTGCTGTCATTCCCGCTTGGCGACGAGGACAGCTTCGACACCGACCCAGAAACAGGCGCGATACTGCTGGGCGACATCGTCATCAGTCTGGAGCGCGCCGCTGAGCAGGCAAAGGAGTACGGTCACTCCTACCGCCGCGAGGTCGCTTTCCTTATCACGCACTCGCTGTTCCATCTTCTCGGCTACGACCATGTAAACAGCGAGGACGAGGAAAAGCTGATGTTCGGCAAGCAGGACAAGGTGCTTGAAAAGCTCGGAATAACACGCGAGGATTAAGATGAAAAAGTTTCTGAAAGGCTTTGCTTACGCCGCGAGGGGGCTTGCGTTCTGTCTGAGAGAGCGCAACTTCCGCTTCCACCTGTGCGCTGTCGTGTTCGTAACAGTGTTCGCGCTCGCTTTCTATGAGCTTTCAAAGGCGGAGTGGGCGGTGCTGCTGCTTACGATGGGACTCGTGCCTGCACTGGAGGCTGTAAACACCGCGGTTGAGCGGCTTGCGGATAAGGTATCCTCTGAGCAGGACGAGCATATCATGCGCTGCAAGGACTGTGCAGCGGCGGCGGTGCTTATCGCCGCGATAGCCGCTGTCGCTGTGGGGATATCGCTCTTCGGAGATATCGCGCGGCTTGCTGCAGCTTATGAGTACCTTACGGCTGATATAGTGCGCGTTATTGCGGTGATCGCCGTGGTAGCTGTGGCGGTGGCGTTCGTGCTGCTGCCCGAAAGATACAAGAAATAGCAAATGCCCCGTTCATCTGAATGGGGCTTGTCAGTACATAAAGGAGGTACGTCATGATAGGTGCGATATACGGCGATATTGTTGGCTCATACTACGAAGTCCACTGCACGAAAAACTATGACTTTCCGCTGCATCCCGACAGCACGTTCACTGATGACACTGTGCTTACTGCCGCGACCTGCAAGGCTATCCTGATAAACTCCGAGCCTGTAACAGGGCGCACAATGAAAACACGCGCCCTCGAATACGCCGCGCAATACCGACAATTCTACTCCTACTATCCGCACGCGGGCTTTGGTCAGATGTTCCGTCAATGGGCAAGCGACGGCTCGATGCGCCGACAGCACAGCTACGGAAACGGCGCGGCTATGCGCGCGGTACCTATCGGCTATGCCTATGACGATATGGAGCAGGTGATGCTTCAGGCGAAAGCAAGCTGCCTGTTTACCCACGACCACCGCGAAGCTATTGCAGGCGCTCAGGCGGTCTCCGCCGCTGTGTGGCTCGCAAGACGCGGCAAGTCCAAGGACGAGATACGACGCTTTCTGACCGCGGAATTCCGATACGACCTCTCCGCTTCTGTCGATGATATCCGCGGCAGCTATGTTTTCGACAGCCGCACGATATACAGCGTCCCTCCTGCCATCGTTTCTTTTCTTGACTCATGCGACTATGAAAGCGCCGTCAGAAACGCGATATCGCTCGGCGGCGACGCTGACACCATGGCTTGCATAGCAGGCGGAATAGCGGAGGCGTTTTACGGTGAGATTCCGCGGCACATCAGGTCATTCTGTGACATCCGCCTTGATATGACCATCAAAAGCGTAGCAAGACAATTTATGGAGCGCTTCGCCTGATATAAAAAAACACGGTACCGCATGAGCGATACCGTGAATTTTTATTCAGTCAATGTACCTGTCAGTATCCTGTCAGAGATTACTTTCTCTTCTTGGAAACGAGAGCAGCACCGGCAGCGAGAACTGCAAGACCTGCAACAGCAGCTACGCCCTCAACACCTGTGTCGGGGGAACCGCCCTTGTTCTCCTCTACGGGAGCGTCTGTGTCAACAACGGGTGTGTCAACAACGGGCTCGTCAACTACGGGCTCGTCAGCGCCAGCCTCGCTTACACCTGTGATTGTGAATGTAACAGCGATCTTCTCGTCAAAGTTGATAGCGGATGTATCAACAGCAGGAGCAGCGGATGTGTCGCCGTAAGCGTTGAACAGCTCGATACGGATCTTGCCGTTAGCCTCGATATCGCCGAAGATAACGTTGTCCTGGTTTACAGCAACGTCTGTTGTTGTACCGTCTGTGTTTGTTGTTGTGAGGATAACATCTGTAACCTCGATGCCAGCAGCCTGAGCGAATGCCTGCTTGTCCTTGCCTGTCTCGCAAGCATCGTAGCCGTCAGCGCCTGCGCCTGCGTTCTTAGCAGCAGCAAGACCGTCGATATCTACGCAGAATACCTGTGCGCCAGCAGCAGTGATCGGAACGAGCTCACCTGTCTCCTCATCCTCAACGAGAGCGGTGGGGATAGAGCTGTCAACATATACAGTGTATGTGCCGTCCTCTGTGATATCTACTGTACCAGCAGGGAACTCAGCAGCAGACCAGCAGCCCCAGAGCCAGCTGTTATCTGTGTACATAAGGAATGCTTCGTAAGCGCTAGCTGTTGCAGCAAGAACAGAAGCACCGAGTACTGTTGCGGAAGCAGCAGCGATCAACTTTCTTAACTTCATTGTTAGTGTCCTCCAAAATCTTTTTCAAATCAGCGCAGGGTCATCCCACGCAATATTTGTAACTATATTGTATAACATTATGGCACTTTTTTCAATTGTTCAAATACACAAACTTAAACGTTTACTAAAACGCTATATTAGCGTTTTTGCACAATTACCACACACTTAATTTACCTAAACATCACATTTTCGCTTAATTATGCTGTATTTAGTCGATGCGTGCGTTATTATGCCGTCAGTTGTCGCCTTTCTTTCTGCGAACGTTGGGGTTATCCTCAGGCTCGCGCATTATCGCATCAAAAAGGCGCTGCGTCTTTGCTGTGCGGGTGCGCTTCTTTTCCAGATCGGA
>SVMQ01000126.1 GCA_015067375.1 Oscillospiraceae bacterium
GACAGTTATCTGACCCGCGAGAGTTGCAAATTCGCCGGTCGTTTCGTTGTAGCCTACAACGAAACGACCGGCGAATTTGCAACTCTCGCGGGTCAGATAACTGTCCCTGCAGCGACCTATACTCAGGACGAAACAGGCGCTTGGGTCATCACACCCGGTGTCAGTGTACTCAGGGTAGTCGGCACGGTCTGATATGATCCTATTTAGGCTAGGGCAGATCGTCAAAAGATCACTGATTTGACTGTTTTTAAGCCTGCAGCTACAAGTAAAGCGTATAACGGCTAGGCTTTGTGCCTGCCGTTGGTACACTTGATGCAGTAGATGCGGGGCTATCAACAGCCTAAGGGCAGCTTCGGCTGCCCTTTCTTGTTTCTTACAGCTCTTGACAAATATTGTACATAATGATATAATAAAGCAAGCGTTGCAAAACGTGCGTTTTTTTCACTGCCTGACACGGCAGACAAGGAGGTAATAATATGGAGCTTTTGAAAGAAAATGAACGCGGTGCCAACAAAGCTGCCGCCAAGGTGATGCGTATCACGGTGCTGGTGTTTGCGGTGGTACTCATACTGGATATCGTTGGTATCTTCGTTGTTGAACTGAGCACTATGATAGCAGCATTTATTGCAGGAAGCGTGCTGCTTCTGGTGCCTACCCTTATCGTTAATATACTTAAAAACGGCAGCGACTGGGTGAAGTATGTCATAGTGCTTTGTGCGGTGGTGTTCACCTGTATCGTTACTGTCACGATGTCGTGGCACGCGGTATTGCTGTTTGTTTATCCGATAGCTATAGCGAGTTTGTATTTTTCGGGCAAGCTGAATATATTTGCGACCATCCTCACGATAGTTGGTGTTTCTGTGGGTCAGGTGCTGGCATTCAATATGCAGTTCGTAACGGATGACAATTTCACCGAGATGAGCGATGTCATAATGTTCGGTCTTATGCCGCGCGCTCTGATACTGTTTGCGATATCCGCGATATTCACTATGCTGTGCAGAAGGACTACATCCATGCTCGGCTCGCTGATGGGCGCGGAGCAGCAGCGCATCATGCGCGAAAAGTCCCTTGAGGTATCCGAAAAGCTGCTTGAAACGGTATCCGAGCTTGACAGGATATCCACTGCTGCTGCAGATTCCAACCGCAGCATCGCGGACGAATCTGCCAACGTTATGCGCGACAGTGACGCGAACTTCGATCACATCAAGGGCGTTGAAGAGAGCATGGCACAGATATCCGACAGTCTGCAGAGCCTGTCCGAGATGAGCGGCGAGATAGCAAAGCTTACACAGCGCGCCGACCGCATAACCGCTGACAACGACGAGAAGATGTCGCAGGCGGCAGCAAGCATGGAGGAGATATGCCGCGGCACTGACGAGAGCAAGGAGATCATCATGAATCTGTCCGAGCAGTCGCAGCGCATCGTTAAGATAGCAAAGGTCATCACAGATATCTCTATGCAGACTAACATCCTTGCGATCAACGCTTCTATCGAGGCTTCACGCGCAGGCGAGTCGGGCAAGGGCTTCTCGGTAGTTGCATCAGAAATTAAGAAGCTTTCAGAGCAGACCAAGACCGCAGCAACAGAGATAGGCGGCATCATCGAAGAGGTAACGAACAACATCGACAGCACCGTTGCGGCGATGGAGAAGAATGCACAGCTTACCCGCGAGGGTATGCAGAGCATGGAGCAGGTCAAGTCCTCCGCTGAGCAGATAAGCCTTTCCAACAGCGAGATATCCAGACATATCGCAGATATGAACGGAGTTATCGGGGATGTTGCGGAAAACGGCGGCAGCGTTTCCGAAAAGCTCGTGCGCGTAAGCGGCAATATCGAGAACAACTGTGGCGCGGTGCAGCACGTTGCAGCGGCTATTCAGGAGAACAGCGCAGGCGTTCAGAGCCTCGGCTTCATGGTAAAGGATATCAAGACCATGGCGCAGGAGCTTGAGGAGCTGACAAAGTAATCGCGATATTATGTAGGGTCACGGCGTGCTGTGTCCCTACATTTGTCTGACAACATATGGGAGAGAATCATGACCACTATACTGAAAAGCTTCCTTGACGCGGAGGGCAGGCTGACCGCCTATCCCGCTAAGCGCAAGATGAAGCTTTATGCGCTGTCTTATATGGCAGGCTTTTTTGAACACGACAAAGTGTACACTGAAAAAGAGGTGAATGCGCTTCTCAACGAGCATCACACCTATGGCGACCCTGCGACATTGCGGAGAGAGCTGTTCAACCACCGCTTTCTTGACAGGGATGATTATGGAAAGGAATACCGTCTGGCTGATGCTTTGCCGACCATTGAGGAGCTGGAGCGTTTGTATGGATGAACATAGATCCTTTTTGCATTCGTGCTGACATGACAGCGACACCGCATCGCACAAAAAGTCGGGCATCCATCGTAATAATGTGGTAAGATGATATCACGGTCAGGGAGAAAGGATGTGGACAGATGAACGGCTGGGCTGAGGGCATCACAAATGCGGTGCAGTATATCGAAGATAATCTGACAGAGGAGCTTGATATCGCGGACATAGCTGCAAGGGCGTATGTATCGCCGTTCCACTTTCAGAGGATATTCAGCGTGCTGTGCGGCTTTACGGTCGGAGAGTACATCCGCTGCCGCAGGCTCACGCTTGCAGGCGAGGAGCTGACGATGTCATGTGCGAGAGTGATAGACATTGCTGTGAAGTACGGCTATGACTCGCAGGACAGCTTTTCAAGAGCATTCGCAAGGTTTCACGGAATATCTCCCTCGGCCGCAAAGGAAAAAGGCGCACAGCTTAAAGCGTTCGCGCCTTTGCGGATAAAGCTTACATTGGAGGGCGGAAACATGACAGAGTACAGTATCGTGGAAAAATCGGCATTTACGGTGATGGGCAGGTCGCGCAGATTCAACAGCGAAACCTCGTATCAGGAGATACCGAAATTCTGGCAGGAGCATTTCAGCGATGGCGGCGGCGAGATAGTAAAAGGAATGTACGGCGTCTGCCTTGACGGCGACGGCAAGGAGTTTGACTACCTCATAGCGGACAACTATCTGCCTTGGAACGAGACACCCGAGGGCTATGAAACGCGCGTGATACCTGCAGGAACATGGGCGGTATTCCCTTGCAGAGGCGCAATGCCAAAGGCACTGCAGGATGTGAACACCAAGATATGGACAGAGTGGCTGCCGAATTGCAGGGAGTACAGGCTTACGGGAAACTACAACCTGGAAGTCTATCTGGTGCCTCCGCAGCCTGACCCCGACGACAACTACTGCGAGATATGGGTGCCTGTTCAGAAAGCATGAGCTGACAGCTGATATATCACAAATCAAAACCACCACTGAAGTGGTGGTTTGTACTACCCCTAGAAGGGGTTATTGCCGGCTCAACCCCTAAAGGGGCATTGAAGGTTTGGCATAGCATCACTATCTCAGGCAGCCGCTTAAGCGGCTGTTTGTTTTTGCCCTTTAATTCTTGCTACCCGTAAACGGGTCGATGTACTCTTTCAGTGTGATCTGATCTTTGGTGTAATCCTCTTCCAGTTGGTTGCGTATGTATTCCTTTATTGCGGTTTCATTGCGTCCAACCGTATCTACGAAATACCCTCTGCACCAGAAATGTCTGCTTCCGTACTTGTACTTCAAATTTGCATGTCTATCGAATATCATCAATGTACTTTTCCCCTTGAGAAATCCTACAAATTGTGATATACTTAAATAGGGCGGTATGCTTACCAACATGTGTATGTGGTCGGGGCATGCGTTTGCTTCGATGATTTCTACCTTTTTCTCATCGCACATTTTTCTCAATATTGCCCCGATATCTGCTCTCAACTCTCCATATATCGCTTTTCTACGATACTTCGGTGCAAATACTATATGATATTCACATCTATAGGTTGAGTGTGACAATGTTTTTATCTCATTTTTCATTGCTTATAACCTCCTTATGGTCAACTTCAATAGTGATGCGGTCGCCAAACCTTCTCTATTATACCATAAGGAGGCTATATATTTCCCTTTTGCTAAAGCTTTTTGATACCCCCAGTAGAACTGGGGGTTGTTTTACGCTAAAGCTTCAAATAGAAAATGCCGACATCCACACGGATATCGGCATTTTTTGTATGTACGATCATGCTTCAACGGCAGCCTTTTCTACCGCAAGAGCTGCCTTGTATCCCTTGATATACTCCGCAAAACCTGCTGCATCCTCTTCATCTGGAGCCATGCAGCTGCCTGTCTTGCCTGCAAATACGCGCTTTTCAAGGTACTGCGACAGCGACTCGCCCTCTGCCTTTCTTGCAAGGAACGATGCAAGCAGCGCAATACCCCACGCGCCGCCCTCGCCTGCTGACTCCATAAGCGCCACAGGCACGCCCAGCGCGGAAGCCAGAAAGCGCTGACCTGTCACAGGTGACTTGAACAATCCGCCGTGCGCGTAGATCTTATCAAGAGCGATCTTCTCCTCGTTTATGAGGATATCCATGCCTATCTTCAGCGTTGACATACAGGAATATACAAGGCTGCGCATCAGATTAGCAACATTCAGCTTTGAGGACGGCGAACGCATAACAAACGGTCTGCCCTGTGTGAAGCCAGTAACGTGTTCACCCGAATGATAGTTGCAGCTTATGATACCGTCACAATCCGCAGCACCCGACAAAGCCTCAGCATAAAGCTTGTCGTAAAGCTCCGACTTAGGCACTTCGACGCCGAACACCCTCAGCGTGTCCGCAAACAGCCTTACCCAGCAGTCGAGATCGGTAGTACAGTTATTGCAGTGTACCATCGCAACAGGATCACCGCAAGGCGTTGTCACGATGTCTATCTGCCTGTATACCGCGGACAGGTCTTTTTCCAGAACAGCCATAGCAAATATGGATGTTCCTGCCGAAACGTTACCTGTGCGCGGCGCGATGCTGTTTGTTGCGACCATGCCCGTCTGAGCATCGCCCTCAGGCGGACAGAACGGCACACCTGCCGCGAATGCTCCCGTTGGGTCAAGAAGCTTTGCGCCCTGTTCAGTCAGCTTTCCTGCACACTCGCCCACAGGCACTATCTCAGGAAGCGTGTCAGAAAGCTTTCTGCTGAACGCCGTACCCTGTGTGAGCGTATCGAACTTGTCCAGCATAACGCTGTTGTAGCCGCCTGTCGTGACATCTATCGGGAACATACCCGAGCCGTCACCGATGCCTATCACCTTTTCGCCTGTCAGAAGCCAGTGCACATAGCCTGCTAAAGTTGTGACGAAACTGATGCGCGAAACGTGTTCCTCACCGTTAAGTATAGCCTGATAAAGATGCGCTATGCTCCAGCGCTGCGGTATATTGAAGCCGAATGCCTCTGTAACAGCGTCAGCAGCCTGCTCCGTCATGGTATTGCGCCATGTGCGGAAAGGCACAAGCAGCTCGTCGTTCTCATCAAACGCAAGATAGCCGTGCATCATCGCTGAGATACCTACCGACGCTGCACCGGTGAGCGCAACATCATACCTGCTCTTAACATCCTGCACCAGTGCCGCGAAGCTTCCCTGCAGACCTGCCTTTATCTCATCAAGCGAGTATGTCCACACGCCGTCTATGCAGCTGTTCTCCCAGTCGTATGCGCCTGACGCCGCAACGCTGTAGTCCTCTCCGATAAGCACCGCTTTTATCCTTGTAGAGCCAAACTCTATTCCTATCGAGGCTCTGCCCTGTCTGATCTGTTCTGCTATATTCATCTGCATTTCACCTTTCATGTTGCCGCCGTATCAGTTTATCGTCGCGCCATCCACTGCGATAACTGCGCCCGACACATAGCTTGCCATATCGCTTGCAAGGAAGAGGAACACGTTTGCGACCTCCTCAGGCTCGCCCACTCTGCCCATAGGTATGCCTGCCGCAACGCGTGCTACCATCTCCTCGGGGAGCGCTGCGACCATATCCGTTCTTGTAACACCTGGGGCAACTGCATTCACGCGGATGTTGTACTTGCCAAGCTCGCGCGCAAGGCTCTGGGTCATTCCGTTTACGGCATACTTGGATGTAGGATAGCCCACGCCGCTCGGCTGACCGAACTTTGCGACCATGGAGCTTGTATTGATGATGCTTCCGCCGCCTATCTCCTTCATAATGGGAACGACAGCCTTGCAGCCGTTGAACACCGCGGTAACATTCAGATCCATTATGTTTTTGAAAGCGTCGGGGGCGTATGCCTCGATAGGCTCACGCGCGGAGATGCCTGCATTGTTTACAAGGATATCTATCCTGCCATACTTCGCCTTGACCTCGGCAAGAGCTGCCTCCACCGCTGCGTAGTCGGTAAGGTCGGGATAAAGTCCCATGACCTCCCAATCAGCGTTGATGGCAGAAAGCTTTTCCAGAGCCGCGTCCACCGTTTCCTTGCGCGAGCCGAATATAGCAAGCTTTGCGCCGTTGTTTGCAAAAAGCTCCGCAATAGCAAAGCCTATTCCTCTTGTACCGCCTGTGATGACTGCAACCTGATTTTTCAGCATGGTGTTTTATCTCCTTTATATTAATTATCGCGCTTGAAATTCATGCCGCGGAAGTCGTATGTCAGCTCAAAGCTGCGGTCGGGGCAGCTCTTATAGTAGCGCTCCGCTATGCGCTCTGCGATCATCGCCGCATTGTCCGAATCAGCCTCGGGCAGGATAACGACG
>SVMQ01000127.1 GCA_015067375.1 Oscillospiraceae bacterium
TGGTGGACGTGGCTGCCTGTTAAAAGGGGCTATGACAGGTATGACGAGGGTGTTGCGCTGCTGAGCCGCTCACGTATACTGGAAACTGATGTCGTACAGGTCAGCGAGATTGAGGACTACGATAACTGGAAGACCCGCAGGATAGTCGGAGCGCGCACGGAAGCGCTGCCTGACGAGTGGTTTTACAGCGTGCATTTCGGACGCTGGGACGACGCGGAAGAGCCATTCCGTCAGCAGTGGATACGCACCGCCATCCACATGACGAAGCACGACCATGCATGGCTCATGGGAGATTTCAACGCGCCTGCCCTGGTGACGGGCGAGGGCTACGAGCTTATGACGCGCTCCTACTGGCAGGACAGCTATACGCTTGCAGAGAAAAAGGATGACGGGATCACCGTGGAGGATACTATCGACGGCTGGTCGGACAAGGGTGCAGGCGGTATGCGCATAGACCAGATATGGTGCAATAAAAAGGCGGTGGTTACAAGTTCCGAGGTCATATTCAACGGTAAGAAGTACCCTGTCGTGTCAGACCATTACGGCGTGATGATAAACTACGAGAGGAGCATCGTATGAACAGGTGTGCAGGGGTGCTGCTGCCTATCTCTAGCCTGCCCTCGCGCTACGGTATAGGCTGCTTTGACGAGAGCGCGTACAGGTTTGTTGACTGGCTGAAAGCGGCAGGGCAGAGCCTTTGGCAGATACTTCCGCTTGGCTTCACGGGCTACGGTGACTCGCCGTATCAGAGCTTTTCCACATTTGCGGGAAACCCTTATTTCATCAGCCTTGAGGAGTTTGTAAAGTGCGGCGTGCTTACGGCGCAGGAGTGCGCGGTATGCGAGAATACAGCCGCGCCCGACGCGGTGGATTACGGCAGACTGTATCAGCACCGCTACACGCTGCTCAGAAATGCTTATATCAGGTCGGCGCCTGCACGGGATATGCAGCAGTTTTGCAGCGGCAACAGGTGGCTGGAGGACTATGCGTTGTTTATGGCGGTGAAGCAGCATTTCGGCGGCAGACCGCTCAGCAGCTGGGATGAGGACATCCGTATGCGCAGACCGTCCGCTGTAGCAAGGTATACCGAGGAGCTTAAAGCGGATATCGGATTTTACAAGTTCATTCAGTATCATTTCTTCAGGCAGTGGCGCGCGCTGAAAGAATATGCAAACAAAAACGGTGTGCGCATCATCGGAGATATCCCGATATATGTCGCGGCGGACAGTGCGGATGTCTGGGCGGCACCGCAGCTCTTTCAGCTTGATACAAATAATGTCCCCGTGGCGGTCGCGGGCTGTCCGCCTGACGGCTTTGCGGCGGATGGACAGCTGTGGGGAAATCCGCTGTATGACTGGGACGCGCACAGGGCGACAGGCTACAGCTGGTGGATATCGCGGCTGGCGCATTGCTTCGGGATGTACGACGTGGTGCGGATAGACCACTTCCGCGGCTTTGATGAATACTATTCCATACCATACGGCGCGAAGAATGCACGAAACGGACACTGGGAGAAAGGCCCCGGGATGGCGCTTTTCACGGCAGTGGAAAAGGCTCTCGGAAAGCGCGATGTTATCGCGGAAGACCTCGGATTTGTGACGGACAGCGTGCGCAGGCTCGTACGGGACAGCGGCTTCCCGAATATGAAGGTGCTGCAGTTTGCGTTTGACGCGCGCGATACAGGCGGCGCCGCAGAGTATATGCCGCATAATTACAGCGAAAACTGTGTGGCATACACGGGCACACACGATAATCAGACGTTGACCTCGTGGTTTGACACGATAACAAGAAAGGAGCGCCAGCTTGCACGGGAATACCTGTGCGACAGCTATACGCCGCAAAGCAGGCTCAACCGCAGCTTTATCTCGCTCATCATGCGAAGCAGGGCAGGAATGTGCATCGTCCCGATGCAGGACTGGCTTGGGCTGGATGATGCGGCGCGCATGAATACGCCGTCCACACTTGGCGGAAACTGGATGTGGCGCATGAAGGCAGAGGATATGTCGCAGACGCTGTGCAGGGATATGCAAAGGATGACGGAGCTTTACGGCAGGCTTCCCGAGCGATAGCAAATAATTAAGCTCCTGCTTATATGGCAGGAGCTTCGCTTAATTGATTATCGCGGTCGCAAGGTTGAGATACGTCGCAAACAGCACCCATATCAGATATGGTATGTTGATATACGCGGCGGCAGGACTGATGCCTTTGAAGCACCTTATCATAGCGATGATGAGTACCAGTAAGAGCAGTATCACAACAAATGCCGCCCACAGCGCCTCAAATCGGAAGAATACTATGCTCCATGAGAAATTCACCGCAAGCTGCATCCAATAGATGGTGAGGCAGCGTTTTTTTGCCGTGCTGTCTGCATCGGAAGCGCTGATGAGATATGCCGAAAAGCCCATGACCGCATAAAGCAGCGCCCATACTACGGGAAATAACCATGCAGGCGGCAGCAGCGGCGGCTCCTTATATGTGTCGAAGAAGCCTGAAAATCCGCCCGAAAGCAGCGCGGAAACCGCGCCGACCAGCTCCGCCGATATAACATATAGGAGTATGTCGGATATGCTGTGTTTTTTCATGATGAATACCTCCGTGGTCTGTACTTGCTATACCTTATGCGGCAGCGTTCGGAAGTATTCGGAATTATGGACGAATTCTGATCTCTTATCGTGGACCTTGCCTGCTCATACAGCTGTGCGCCGACTGTCAATAATAACGGTCGGCGCACGATGCGTTGATGGTAGGTTCTACATTTATTTAGTGATGATGCTCTTGTATTTTTCGAGAGCAGGCAGCCACTTGTCGTGGTCTGTCGGGGCAAACTCCTCGGTCAGACCCGAACTTATTATTATCTCTCGCGCCTTTGCGATGCTCTCTATCTCGCCGCTCGCAACCAGCGTGCAGATACCGTTGCCGAGTGCTGTGGCTTCGACAGGGCCGGCTACCGCAGTGACTCCTGCTGCCTGTGCGGTGAGGCTGCACAGCAGCTTATCCTTGGTGCCGCCGCCTATCATGTGGATGCGCTCGTACTTATAGCCTGTCAGTGCGGATATCTTTTCCAGCGTCAGCGCAAACTCGCACGCAAGGCTCTGATAGATGCAGCGCATTACCTCGCCCACTGTTTCGGGGACGCGCTGACCTGTCCTTCGGCAGAATTCCTGAATTTTAAGCGGCATATCCTCGGGCGCTGAGAAACTCTGGTCGTTGGGGTCGATGAAGCTGACGAAAGGCTCTGCCTCGCGCGCCATACGTTCAAGGTCGGCAAAGCTGTAGTCCTCGCCCTGCTTCTTGTAGTAGCGGCGCGTTTCCTGTATCAGCCACAGACCCATGATGTTTTTAAGCAGGGTAGTGGTGCCGCCGTAGCCGCCCTCGTTGGTGAGTCCCATATCCAGTGCCTCTTTGGTCACGATGGGGCGTTTCAGCTCTGTGCCGAACAGCGTCCATGTGCCGCAGCTGAGGAACGCGAAATGCTCATCCTGTGTAGGCACTGCAAGAACAGCCGACGCGGTATCGTGCGAGCAGCACGCGTATACAGGTACAGGCTCGATGCGGAACTCGTCTGCAAGCTCCTGTTTAAGTGTGCCGTATACCTCGCCTGGGTGTATGATAGGGCAGAAGATGCGCTTTGGCAGCTCCAGACCCTCGATAAGCTTGATGTTCCAGCCCTTTGCCTTCGCGTCGATAAGCTGTGAGGTGGTAGCTTCGGTGTACTCAGAGCGTGTCTGACCTGTCAGCAGATACGCGAAAAGGTCAGGCATCATCAGCATCTTTTCAGCGCGGAAGAGCGTGTTGGTCTCGTGCTTTGCGAGATAATGCAGCTGGAATATCGTGTTGATGTTCATCGGCTGGATGCCGCTCTTCATGAACAGATCCTCGGCAGGGAAGCGCGCATAGACCTCCTCGGGCATACCGTTGGTGCGCTCGTCGCGGTAGTGTACGGGCTTTCCGAGAAGCTCGCCGTTCTTGTCCAGCAGACCGAAATCCACGCCCCATGTGTCGATGCTGATAGCGTCGAAGCCGCCGTTGAACACGCCAAAGCTGATAGCTATCTTCATCTGCTCCCAAAGCTCGTCGATGTCCCAGCACAGGTGTCCGTTTTCGGTCACGGGACGGTTCTCGAAGCGGTGTATCTCCTCAAGCGAGATCTTACCGTCCTCGTATCTGCAGAACATCGCTCTGGCGCTGGATGCGCCAAAGTCGAATACTAGTATCGTTTTAGCCATATTGTTACCTCTTTGTTATGGGGTATGCTATGTCTTACTTGCTGTACTTTCTGTAACCCGGGTGACGGATGGGGAAGCTCTTGCCGATCTCGCAGCACTCCTCGATCTTGTCCATGGGCAGATCCTTGGCGCCGCCGAGCTGACGTGCAACAAGGCTCACCTTTGCAAAATGCTCAAGTGTCTCCATGCGGTAGTAAGCCTGAGTGATGTCGATGCCGACTGTCAGTGCGCCGTGGTTCTCGAGCAGGATAGTATCGTGGTTTGCAAGGAAGGGGATGATGCTGTCTGCAACGCCCTGAGAACCGGGAGTGTCATAGGGTGCGATCGGTACGCAGCCGAGGAAGATGATAGCCTCGGGCATGGTGTAGTCGTCAAGCGGAATGTGCGCGATAGCGAAGCCTGTTGCTGTCGGAGGGTGCGCGTGAACTACAGCGTTCACCTCGGGACGTGCCTCGTAGCAGCGCAGATGCACCTTGAACTCGGAGGTGGGCTTGTAGCCGGGAGCTTCCTCCACTACCTCGTTGTTTGCGTTCATCTTGATGATCATTTCGGGGGTGAGGCTTGCCTTGCTCGTTCCTGTGGGGGTAACAAGGAAGTTGCCGTCGGGCAGTCTTACGGAGATGTTGCCGTCGTTTGCAGCTACCATTCCGAGCTGCCAGAGCTTGTGACCAACGTCACATATTGCCTGTTTGAGTTCTGATTCTGTCATGATGTTATGTATCCTCTCAATTAAGTTTATACCGCATATCACGGCATTATATACATATTTTATCATTAATTTCGCAAAATGTAAAGCATATCTGAAAGGTTTTCTTTTGTGCAAAATCAACAAAATTGACCTATTGGATTTCTCAATGTGAAACCGCATCTTTAACTTGTAAATTTTTAAGGTTTGTTGTATAATAGTGATAATGACTGTAATGGGTGAAGTATACTCTTTTTTAGATATACTGCTTCATCTTTTACAAAAAAACCTTGCTGGAGGTGCGATTAGTGAGTGACAATAAATTAAAATGGATCCCTCTGGGCGGTATGGATCTGTCCGCGGCTAATCTCGCGGCAGCAGAAAAGCTCCGCAGATTCGGATTCGCCCTGATGTTCAGTGAGTTCGGCTCAGAAAAGCTGACAAAGGCAGGACTGTGTATCTATGATGTTATGGAAGAAAAAGAAAAGCCGAACATCCTGCTGATCACTTCAAATACAGAGTTGTATGGCTGGTACAGGATACTGATGACTGGCATCGGCGCGGATTTCAAGATAATCACGGGCGCATCAAATGCGCTGGTGTTCTTCTCCGAGAGCTGCCCCAACCTGTTCCTGATGTCCGCGGATGCGCTTGATAAGGCGAACGGTCTTAAAGCAAAGGCAGGTGCAGACTTTGTATGGGATCTCATCGTTATTGATGAGGAGCAGTGCAGCACTGTTCCCGACTATACATATTATAAGGAGCGTCTGCCGTGGAAGAGCGAGAAGCTGCTTATCACAGCGCCTGTTCCTGTGAAAAAGGACGATGACAAGACCGCGCTGAAGGAGCTTATCAAGAGCGTGCTTTCCGATGCTGCACTTGCTGCAGACGCGGATGCGCTGGATATCTCTGCCGATATCTGCAAGCTCGACGCCGATCTGCCTGCTATGCGCTACTTTGACAGCCGCGTTTACGACGGTACGCTCAAGCGCAGCATCGAGTACTGTGATTATGAGTTCGAGGAGAGCGCTCTCAGCGGACTTCGCAGGAGGATGGATCTCCGCTCTGGTCTGCCTATCTACAAGTACGGCGGCAATATCATGGAGGAATACGACAGCGACAACCGCAAGCACATCTATCAGAAGTCGCGCTACACACGCTCTGAGGTGGAGGAGCTCCGCAGCTTTGACAAGAAGCTTGACAGCTTCATAAAGCTGCTGGATGAGATACTTGCTGACGAAAAGAACCGCGCTATCGTTTACTGCTGTGACAAGAATACGATCGACTATCTCAATAAGGCCATCTCGGCACTCTATCGCGGTCAGAACATCGTGAAGATCGCAAAGGGCGAGCTTTTCGGCAAGGAGGACATCCTCAGAAAGCTCAGAGTGGACGACTCCACAGTATATCCCAGAGTGGTGCTTGCAGTTGACAGCATCGGTGCTGTCGGTGACGCGCTTGACCGCATAAACTGCATCATAAATTATGAGCTGCCCACATCCGCAGTGCTGCTGGAGCGCAGAATGACGCGCCACGGCTCGGCAAACGAGGCAGACAGAAGATTCGTTATCTTCCGCGATAAGAACAAGCTGTTCGATTCCCGCGTGCTTGACAAGGCGCTTTACGGC
>SVMQ01000128.1 GCA_015067375.1 Oscillospiraceae bacterium
CCAACTCCACCAGTATTTCATCTGAAGCTTTTTATGGATGCATTTCGTTGACCGAGGTAGAACTTCCTAAATATCTGGTGGAGTTGGGACATAGTGCTTTTTACGGCTCGGGGTTAAAGAGTATTACGCTACCGGAATATATTACGCAATTAGGCAATGAAAACTTGCTTGGTGGTTCGATTTTTGCTGATTGTAAGAGCCTTGAGAGCGTTGTACTGCCAGACAAATTGACATTACTGGGCAACAGCACTTTTGCGAGGTGCGATATGCTTAAAGAGATAACACTTCCTGAGGGAATAACAGCAATTCCCGATAACTGTTTTCATCAATGTATCGCCTTGGAAAGTGTGAATATTCCCGACAGAGTGGTTGAAATTGGCTCTAATGCGTTTGCAGGATGCACAGTTCTTTCAGATATCAGTATCCCCGAAAGCGTTATTGGAATCAAGAATGGTGCTTTTTCGTATTGCGATGCACTTGAAAAACTTACTTTGCCTGATGGACTTATCGATATGAAACACTATACCGTATTTGATAAAACGTTTTATGCAAGCAATAACCTCACTGTAACCTACAAAGGTAATGAATACACAAGCGAAAACATGGAAGAACTTTATGCTTTATTCAATTAATATTAGTAACACGGCTGCGCACACGCGCAGCCGTTATTTTTCATCCCTGCATAATTCTTACGGAAAGATTATTTTTGCTCATTACGAAGATAATATTCATAGAACGAGCGAAAAAGCCATTTCGCTGATGTCAGGCGGATTTCTTTTGATAAAAACGGAAAGTTTTCAACTGTGTTTTTGTTGAAAGCTACAAAAAGCTGAAAACATGGAAATTTTTTGTGCTAAATACTTTTATTTTAATGCGCTTTATGATATAATAACAGAGTGCGAGTGTATAATTTCGCACCGTAATATGATAATTTAACACGAAATGTGTATATATAAAATATTTAATAGTCCCGACTATTGGGGACGAGGGGATGTGTTTCTTTGGAAAAATACGTTATAAGGGGCGGAAAGAAGCTCAGTGGTGAGGTAGTTATCAGCGGCGCAAAGAATGCTGTTGTTGCTATACTTCCTGCAACTATCCTTTCCGACGAACCTTGCATTGTTGAAAATTTACCTAATATAAGTGATGTTACCATCATTCTTCAGATACTGTCCGAGATGGGCGCTAAGGTGCGCATGATAAACAAGACCACGGTCGAGATCGATCCGCGCACTCTGCAGAATGTTCCTGTGCCCTACGAAAAGGCTAAGCTCATGAGAGCGTCGTCCTACTTCCTCGGCACACTGCTTGGCCGCTTCCATGAGGCTCATGTTTCCATGCCCGGCGGCTGCAATCTCGGCGACCGTCCGATAGATCAGCATCTCAAGTGCTTTGCCGCGCTTGGCGCTACCTATAACATCGACGGCGGTATGGTAAATCTCACTGCCGATACGCTTATCGGCAATCAGATATTCTTTGACAAGAACTCCGTAGGTGCTACCATAAACGGCATCATGGCTGCCACAAAGGCAGACGGACTTACTATAATCGAAAATGCGGCGAAAGAGCCTCATGTCGTTGATCTTGCGAACTTCCTGAACTCCATGGGCGCGGATATCATCGGCGCAGGTACTGATGTTATCAAGATACGCGGCGTAAAGAGCCTGCACGGAACGACATACAGCGTTATTCCCGACCAGATCGAGGCGGGTACGTTCATGACTGTTGCTGCTGCAACTAGGAGCAATATCCTTATCAGGAACGTTATTCCCAAGCACCTTGAGCCTATCACGAGAAAGCTTGTGAAGATCGGCGTTCAGGTGGAGCAGTATGATGATGCTGTGCGAGTTATCGGCGGCGAAGATTATACAGGCACTACAGTAAAGACGCAGCCGCATCCGGGCTTCCCGACAGATATGCAGCCGCAGATGGCGGCAGTGCTTACCTGCTCGAAGGGTGCTAGTATGGTCACAGAGAGCATTTTCGACAACCGCTTCCGCTATGTTGACGAGCTGCGCAGAATGGGTGCTAATATCTCGGTAGAGGGCAGAGTTGCCGTTATTGAGGGCGTGGAGCGCCTCAAGGGCGCGCCCGTAAAGGCTACTGACCTGCGTGCAGGCGCTGCGCTTATCGTTGCTGCACTCAGCGCGGAGGGTGTGACTGAGATATATGACATCTTCCATGTTGAGCGTGGTTACGAGAATATGGAGGAGAAGTTGCGCGCACTTGGCGCTGACATCCGCAAGGTGGATGAGCCTGACCCTGTTGCGGCAGAGCATACTGCAAGAAAGGCTATCTGATGGCTAGGATATATCCTATCTGCAGTTCAAGTAAGGCTAACTGCACGTTTATCGGCACAAAGGGCCATGGCATCCTGATAGATGACGGCTGCTCGTTTGCGTCGCTGAAAAATGCGCTCAGCCTTATCGACACGCAGATAAATCAGATAGAGGCTATCTTCATCACGCATGAACATACCGACCACATCAACGGACTCGCAACGCTCGTAAAGAATACAAATATTCCGATATTTGCAAGCGTCGGCACGATAGCTGCCCTGAGAGAGGGAAAGCACGCGCTGCCCGAAAAGGCAAGGCTGTTTGATATCTTTTCGGAGGGCTACAAAAGCGCGGAGTTTGAGGTGAAAGCCTTTCACACTCCACATGATACCCCCGAAAGCGTCGGATATGTAATAAATTACAACGATACAAAAATTGCCGTTTGTACGGATATCGGCACGGTGACTGAGGAGGTCGAGAGCAATCTGCTCGGCTGTCATGCGGTGCTGCTGGAGTCCAACTACGACATAGATATGCTGCGCAGGAATGTCAGCTATCCCGTGCAGACAAAGCAGCGTATCGCCTCGGACAGGGGGCATCTTTCCAATAAGGACTGCTCGCTGTTTGCGGAAAAGCTGATAAACAGCGGCACTACGCGGCTGATACTCGGGCATCTCAGTCAGGAGAACAACACGCCCAACACCGCGTACACCTGCACCTGCTCACATCTGCAGCGACAGGGTATGAAGCTTGGAAGTGATTTCACGCTTGATATCGCGCCTGTCATGACAGAGGGGCAGTACATAGCACTATGATATACAGCCCGCTTTCCGCGGGCTTTTTAAAATTAACAAGGAGGAATTATGAAAAAATTCAGAAAAGCTTTATGCGCGATACTTGCGTCATGTGTTCTGATAACAGGATGCTCAAAGTCAGATGAGCAGCAGAGCAGCACAGAGGCAAGCGCCGATGTATCCGCTGACACATCCGATGCGGCAAAGCCCGAAGCTCCCGAGGAGCAGGTGAACATCTATATCGAGGGCGATAAGTTCATGCTGGGCGGCGAGGAGGTATGGCTGACGGGCATGAACGCTCCGTGGCAGGCATGGGACGATTTCGGCGGAAATTACGATCCCGATTACTGGGGAAATGTTTTCGCTATGATGAACGAGGGCGGCTTTAACTCCTGCCGTATCTGGATAAATTGCAGCGGCAACAATGGTGTTGAGATAGACGAAGAGGGCTTCGTCAGCGGTGCAACGGCAGAGCACTGGGAGGATCTTGACTCGCTGTTCAGCCTTGCAAAGGAAAACGAGATATACATCATGGCGACGCTGATGTCGTTCGACCACTTCAAGGACAGCAACTGGAAGCATACACGCTGGCGTGCGATGCTGCAGGATACTGCAAAGATAGACAGCTATGTCGCAAACTATGTTGTGCCGTTCTGTCAGCGATATGACAACAACGATTATGTATGGAGCATAGACCTTATCAACGAGCCTGACTGGGTCATCGAGAATGCAGAGTGCGGTCAGCTTTCGTGGGATTGCATGGGTGATTACTTTGCAAGAGCAAGCGCGGCTATCCATGAGAACACCGATGATATGCTTGTTACTATCGGCTTCGGAATGATAAAATATAACAGCCCCAAGTACAACGGCGACTATGGCGCGGATGAATTTCTGCAGAGCCGTTATGCGAATGAAAAGGCATATATAGACTTCACGTCTGTCCATTACTATGACTGGCAGGCACCGCATTTCAGCTCTCCGTTTATTGTTTCGGCTGAGGAGTTTGGCATCGACATGACCAAGCCTCGCGTTGTGGGAGAGTGTTCGCACACAGGCATCAAGGCGCTCAAGCAGATAAAGCCTATCGAAGAGTGCTATGAGTGGGCCTACAACAACGGATGGAATGGTGTTCTTGCGTGGACAGACCGTGATCTGTTCGTGAATGAAAATGGTATTGAGCAGTGGGCGTGTGTGAAGCTTGCAGGTGAGCGCATGAAGGCTATACTGGGCGGCGCATCTGCAGATGCAGCCTGATAGGAGGAAACGAAATGATAAAGCATATTGTAATGTGGAGATTTAAAGAGGGCGAGCAGGAGAATATGCTGCTTTTCCGCGACAGACTTCTTGCACTGAAAGGACAGATACCCGAGATACGTGCGATGGAGGTAGGCATCAACATCAATCCTTCCGACCGCAGCTATGACGCGGTGCTGGTGTCAGAGTTTGACAGCATGGAGGACTTAAAGGCATACAGTGTAAATCCGTTGCACGTTGCGGTGTCTGATTTCTGCAAGTCTATACGCACAGAGTCCGCAAGTTGCGACTATGAGTTCTGATAAGGTGCGGCATGAGTTTCCGCCGCTGTATGACGGAAATTCAAGGGTGCTTATTCTTGGCACGATACCCTCTCCTAAGTCAAGGGAGCAAGGCTTCTATTATATGCATCCTCAGAATCGCTTCTGGAGGATGCTGTGCAGTGTACTGGGCGAGGAGCTGCCTGCTGACATCAAGGGGCGCAAGGCGCTGTGTCTGCGCCGTGGGATCGCACTGTGGGATGTGCTGGAAAGCTGCGAGATAGACGGGGCATCCGATGCTTCCATAAAAAACGCAAGGCCTAATGAGCTGCAGCGCATTTTCGATGCCGCGGATATACGCGCGGTATTCACCACTGGCAAAAAAGCGGATGCACTGTACCGGCGTTTTTTCTCGGATAACGGACATCCTGCGATATGTCTGCCGTCCACAAGTCCTGCAAACAGGACGATAACGGAGCGGCAGATGCTCGATGAGTACATGAAGATAGCTCAGTATCTTGAATAAATGAGAGCCAACGGTATATTACCGTTGGCTGTTTTTATATTTGAGTCAAGCTGCTATATGCTCAGCTTTTTTTCTATAAATTCTCGAATCGCTTTGGGGGATGCCGCGCCTTTGAGTGCTTTGTTTGCCTGTCCCATAAAAAATCCAAGTACTTTCCGGTCGCCGTTTCTGTATTGCTCGGCGGCTTTTGGATTATTTGATATGATGTCGTCGATAGTGCTTGCAAGCAGGTCGTTGTCCTCTTTTATCCAAAGGTCGTTCGAGTCAGCGATAGCTTGCGGTGAGCCGCCGCGCTCTGCCATCTCACTCAGCACGAGCTTTGCGTTAGCCTGCGACAGCTTGTCGGAGTACAGATATTCCACCAGCTGTGCGAATTCTTTTCCACTGAATTTCAGCGCATCGGGGTCTATCTCTCCGAGATTTACGCGGCGCATGAATTCTCCCACAAGATAGCTTGCGACATTCTTCGGGGCGATGCTTTCCGCTGCTGCCTCGTCAAAAAAGTCGCTGATACGCTTATCGCTGACTATCACGGAAGCGTCCTTTGCGCTGATGCCGTATTCGTTTGTATAGCGCGCTATGCGCTGCTCAGGCATTTCGGGGATTGAGGCGCGTATGCGGTCAAGCTCCTCCTCGGTTATAATAACAGGCGGAATATCGGGGTCAGGGAAGTAGCGGTAATCCTGCGCCTCTTCTTTGGAGCGCATCGGTATAGTTTCGCCTGTTGCTTCGTTGAAACGGCGCGTTTGCTGAACTACATCTCCTCCGCTGTCAAGCACCTCTGTCTGACGTGCTATCTCTGCATCTATCGCCTTTGCTATCGCCTTGAGCGAGTTGAGATTTTTCAGCTCTGTGCGTGTGCCGAGTTCATTGCTTCCCTCGGGAGCAACAGAGATATTCACATCGCAGCGGATGCTGCCCTGTTCCATTTTGCAGTCGCATATTCCTGCGTATTGAAGCAGCAGCCTTACCTTTTCAAAGAACGCTGTGACCTCCTCGGCGCTGTGCAGGTCAGGCTCGGTGACTATCTCGATGAGCGGCACTCCGCAGCGGTTGCAGTCCGCGAGCGACAGTCTGTTTGCTGTGTCATGGGTAAGCTTTCCTGCATCCTCTTCTAGGTGGATACGGTTGATGCGGATGCGCTTTTCCTCGCCGTTTGCGTTGATGTCAACATATCCGTTGATACACACGGGGCGCGGCATCTGCGATATCTGATAAGCCTTGGGCAGGTCGGGGTAGAAGTAGTTTTTCCTGTCCCATTTTGTGAAGCGGTTTATGTCGCAGTTCATCACATAGCCTGCTTTTATGATATACTCGACTGCGCTGCGGTTGAGTACAGGCAGTGTGCCCGGCATTCCGCAGCACACGGGGCAGCAGCGGCTGTTAGGCTCGCCGCCGAATTCCGCTGAGCAGGTACAGAAT
>SVMQ01000129.1 GCA_015067375.1 Oscillospiraceae bacterium
AAAATCTCGTGATAGATCTTGTGGGAGATCTGGGCGGATTTGCATTCAGACAGCTTGACAGACCGTGCGAGAATTCATTTGCCGATGCACACGGACATCGTTATATCACCTGTCTTAATGCGGATATTGTGCAGACTGATCCCGATATTTTCGTTGCTACCGCGCGCGGAAACTGGACTGCCCACACAAAAGGCGGCGTAATACTTACGCGCGACGGCGGCGACAGCTTTACTCATATCGGATATCCTGTAGGCATTTCTGAAAGGCTTGATGCGGCAGCAGAAGCGATATCACATCCTAATACAAACAGTGGCTGGACAGCTGTTACAGCGGACGGCAGCACGATATTGTGGACGCTTGCATATCAGTGGGGACAGTTGCCTTGCTTTGCTGCTGTCAAATACGATGTTGCGTCTGAGCGGTTCAGCAAAATAAGGATATATGACGCTGAGGGCAACGACATCTCTGAGAGTGAGCTGCATATAAAGATGTTCACAGACCGCATCGTTCCTGATATGGCATACGGCTTCGGTGAAAATGGACAGATATATGTCAGCACTGACAGCGGCAGCAGTTTTCGTCAGGTAACGGTCAATGGCGAGCTTCCCGGATGCAGATTTTCAGGGATAGACGGCTACAAGGGCGGCGAGATACGCTTTTTGCCGACAGAAAAAGGCGTTTGCTATATGGCGCTGCTCTCGCATGGTTTATGGCGATTGAGCTTCTCGGAGCGTTCAGTAAATTCGGAGCGCGTCAGTGCGCAGGGCGACTTTGTCAAGGCGGTAGGCTTCGGCAAGGGCGCTGAAAAAGCTGTGCCAGCGCTTTTTATCAGCGGAACGCTTTTCGGGGAATACGGCTTCTGGTGCAGCTATGACTTAGGTGAAAGCTGGTCGAGGATAAACAGCGATGCACAGATGTATGGATATATCGTATCTATGGACGGCGATCACAGAAAAAAGGGCAGAGTATATATTGCAACGGGTACTCACGGAGGACTATACGGTGAACCGCTGTCTTAGGCGATGTCACCTTTTCAGGGGAATTTAAATGGCACAAGTATATGATCTTATGCAAGGGAAGGTATCTAGGCTGATCTTATCTTTTTATTTTCCCATGCTTTTTACAAATCTGCTGCAGCAGATATATAATATAGCTGACACCGCGATAGTCGGCAAGGGTCTTGGTGATGCTGCAGTCGCTGCAGTGGGAAATATGGGTTCGCTCACATTTCTTGTTGTGGGCTTCTCTGTCGGTCTGACCAACGGATTTTCTGTTTCCATAGCGCATAGCTACGGCAGAAAGGACATGGAGGAGTTAAGGCGATGCATAGCTTCATCTGTAGTTCTGTCAGCGCTTATCACTGTTATTCTGACGGTTGTCAGCGTCGTTTTTCTGGATGAGCTTTTGCGGCTGCTTGATACATCTTCGGAAATAATGAGCGACAGCCTGTTGTATGGTCATATTCTGTTTGGCGGATTGATATGCACCATATTCTACAATATGTGTTCGGCTGTGCTGAGAGCGCTTGGCGACAGCAAAACTCCGCTTATTGCGATCGTTGTGTCTTCGATAGTGAATGTCGGGCTTAATTATATTACTATTTTCCTTATGGACATGGGCGTTGACGGCCCTGCCTATGCTACGATAATCTCTCAGTTGATATCAGCGCTGATATGTTTTGCTCGATTGCGCAGGATAGAAATGATCAGGCTGCACAGAAGTGATTTCAAAGTGGAGATCGGAATGTATCTGGAGCTTATCAGAAACGGCATAGCTATGGCGTTGATGAACTCTGTAACAGCCGTAGGCAGCATGGTGGTACAGTTTTTCGTGAATGGACTGGGTCTTGCATATACATCGGCATTTTCGGTGTGCATGAGATATCTCAATCTGTTTATTGACCCCGCTTGTACGGCAGGCTTCACTATGTCTGCATTCACCAGTCAGAATTACGGTGCAGAGAAATACAGCCGCATCCGCGAAGGGCTTCGTGTATGCCTGACTATCGCATTTGTTTCCTACATCATCTTTGGAACAGTGCTGGTATTCTTCCCAAAGACCATAGTTGGTTTCATGCTGAACGAGGAGAGTACTATCGCAATAGCGGCTGAATATCTCCCACCATGCGGAATAATGCTGTTTGCAGTGGACTTCCTGTTCGTTTACAGAAGTGGAGTGCAGGGCATGGGATATCCGCTCGTGCCGATGCTGTCAGGCATTGCCGAAATGGTGATGCGTATCCTGATAGTGGTGCTTTTTGTTGGCGGTCTTGGCTTTGTTGCCACTGCTTATGCAGGAATAGCGGCATGGGTGGCAGCGCTTTTGATGAATATGTTTGCTTTTTATTTGATCCTACGCAGAAAGCAGAAGCAGAGTATCACAGCAAAGTAACACGATGCATCAAATGGTATAACAACACGCCCGACTCAGATATGTCGGGCGTGAAGTGTTTAATATGCCGTATTGTACTTGTTATGCTAGCGGAATGTTTTTGGCTGTTTTCGTATCCGTGGTCATTCCATAGAACAAAAATTTAAGGATTATTTAATAATTTCTATGCTATACTGAGGTCACAATGATGAAAGGGGAACAAAAATGTATCTCAACATACTGAAAAAAGACCTTAAACGGAAAAGGGCTATGAACATAATAGTGCTTGTGTTCATCACACTTGCGACGATGTTCGTTTCCTCCAGCGTGAACAATATAATAACTGTAACAACTGCACTGGATGATTATTTTGAAATGGCGGATGCACCTGATTATCTTGTGGTCACCATGAATAAAAATCTTGCTGTTGATATCGAAGAAATTGTAAGCTCAGCAGATGCGGTTGAGCGTTATACGATCGAGGATCAGATCTTTTTATCACCTGACAATTTTACCTTCGAAAATGAAGATATAAAAGCTCCCAGTGGTACAAATATGGTTCACAGCGATATTCCCATGAACTATTTCCTTTCCGACGGTAGTATCCTTGAAACTGTAAAGCCGGGCGAGTTCTACATGACTCAATGCAAGGCTGATGCACTCGGCTTGGAGGCAGGCGATAAGCTCACTATTGAGTTGAACGGCGAAAGCCTTGAAGTTACTTTCAAGGACAAGATAAAGGACGCACTTTTCGGCTCAAATCAGCTGAGTTTCACGCGTTATGTGATCAGCGAAGAGGACTACAACAGCCTTGTTTCTCCCGAGGGCACCGAAACGCTTTACGGTGGAAACATCGTATATATGTATACTTCGGATGTTGACGCAGTTATCCCTCAGATAAAGCCACTGCTTGATAACGGTATCCTCACGATGGACAGAGCCTTTATGAAATTTACATACGTATTCGATATGATAGTTGTAGGTCTGCTTCTTGTAGTGAGCTTAATACTTATCGCGATAGCTTTTGTAGTTCTTCATTTTACCATCACATTCACACTTTCCGAGGAATTCCGCGAGATAGGCGTAATGAAGGCTATCGGTATCAGCAATTTCAAGATTCGTGGACTTTATCTTGTAAAGTATGCAGCGCTTTCCGTGATCGGCGCGGTCATCGGACTTCTGCTCAGCTTCCCGTTTGGCAAAATGCTGATGAGCGTTTCCTCACAGACAATTATTATCGGAAACTCCGATCCGCTTTTTGTAAATATTCTCTGTGCAGTGGTCGTTATTGCAGTAATTCTCCTGTTCTGTTACGGTTGTACGAGCAAAGTCAAGAAGCTTACTCCCATCGACGCTATCAGAAACGGTCAGACAGGCGAGCGCTTCCGCAAAAAGAGCCTCATGAGCCTTGGCAGATCGAAACTCGGCGCAACGCCTTTCCTTGCACTCAACGACATTGTAAGCGCGCCAAGAAGATACAGCATCATTACCATCACGTTTGTGCTTTGCCTGTCACTTCTGTTGATGCTTTCAAATACTGTTCATACAATGAACAGCGGCAGCCTTTCGACCACCTTTGGCTGGGCAGACTGCGACATCTACCTCGACAGCAAGATCTATGCAGATTCCATGACAGAGGACGGACACGATATCCTCGTAAAGCATCTGGACGAAATGGAAAATACTCTTGCGGAAAACGGTATGCCTGCAAAATGCTATCAGGAAATGATACTTACTCTTCCTGTTGTTTGTGGCGAAACCGAAAACAATGTCTGCATCTATCATGGCACAGGCACGACCATGGATATGTACGAGTATACAGCAGGTACAGTACCGCAGAATACCAACGAGATCGCGATCACACGAATTACAGCGAATAAATTAAAGGTGAATATCGGCGATACTGTTACTATCAAGACCATTGACGGAGATAAGAAATATCTCATCACGGCATTCTTCCAGGGAATGAATCAGGCAGGAGATGGTATAAGGCTCCATTCTGATGAGGAGATAAATTACATCCAGGCACAGGGAAGTATCGGCACACAGATAATGTTCACCGATGACCCCGACAACAAAGAGATAGAACACAGAATCGAGGAGATACAGCGGATATTCCCAGATTATGAAAACATTAAAACCTGTGCTGAGCAAACATCAGATAATCTCGGCGTTACCGATACTCTTGCTTCTGTAAAATTTCTTGTTACTATCCTCACTATCGTCCTTGCGGCACTCATCACAGTTCTTATGGAGCGCTCCTTTATCGCAAAGGAAACAGGCGAGATAGCGTTGATGAAAGCTATCGGCACACGCAACGGAAAAATATACGCTTACCACGCATTGCGCTTTGCATTTGTGGGAGTAATTGCAATAATAGTCAGCGAGATACTGGCAATGCCGCTTACACACCTTTGCATTGACCCTATATTCAAAATGATGGGCATGGAGCTTGCACCCGATTACGTTATCGATCCGTTTGAGCTGTTCCTTGTTTTCCCGCTTGTAATTCTTGTGACAACGACAGCAAGCGCATTTCTGACCTCGCTCTACACAAAAAAGATAAACGCTTCCGACACTGCTAATATCGAATAAGAAAGGAATCTATCATGAATATTCTCGAAGTAAAAGACCTCTGCAAGACATATATCGTAAACAAGCGCCAGAACAACGTTCTTAAAAACGTGAACTTCACCGTGTCCGAGGGTGAGATGATAGCGATAATGGGACCCTCAGGCTCAGGTAAATCCACTCTGCTGTATGCCGTTTCCGGCATGGACAGCATCACCGCCGGCGAGGTATCGTTCTGTGGTAAGAACATCGCAAAGATGGGCGAAAAGGAGCTTGCTGACCTGCGCCTTGACGAGATGGGCTTTATCTTCCAGCAGATGTATATGCTGAAAAATCTTACAGTGCTTGACAATATCATACTTCCCGCGGTACAATCAGGTAAGAACACCGAAACACGCAAGGAGACCGTACAGCGCGGTCAGGAGCTTATGCGCAAGCTCGGTATCATCGACATCGCAGACAACGACATCAACGAGGTATCGGGCGGTCAGTTGCAGCGTGCCTGCATCTGCCGTAGCATGATAAACGACCCTAAGATGATATTCGCAGACGAGCCTACAGGCGCACTCAACCGTACATCCTCTGACGAGGTAATGGAGGAGCTTGCAAAGCTCAACAACGACGGCACTACCATCATGCTGGTAACTCACGATGTAAAGGTAGCGGCAAAATGCACGAGAGTGCTGTACATAGTTGACGGAAACATAAAAGGCGAGTATAATTTAGATAGGTACGAAAATGCATCTCAGATGCGAGAGCGTGAGCGTGCGCTGAATAACTGGCTCATGGAGATGGGCTGGTAATAATCGGAGGAATACATTATGCTTACACACAGTGGTACAAACACTATAGAAACCGAACGACTCATACTTCGCAGATTCAGATATACAGACGATGATGCGATGCTTAAATACTGGGTTGCCGATGAAAATATACAGTCACTATATTCCGAGCCTGTATATACGACTAATCCAAATGCTGTTAGACGCGGATATAAACAATTAAATAGGTATGTAGCCGAATTAGAAAGACAGTATGGTGGTTCGTGGATAAAAATTTTAGTTACTTATACGAGGTGAAATTAGAATGCTTACAAAAGAACAAATTATCTGTGAAATTACTCCACTGATGAGAGAGTTGGGTTTTAAGAAAAGAAAAACGACATGGTATTTATGTAAAGATGACATAACGGTAGTATTTAATATTCAAAATTCCCAATATGATAGGGATGCCTATTATATTAATCTTGGAACAAATATAAAGAAGTTGAACAATGTTATATACCCGAGTATTTCATCTTGCTGTCTTTGGCAACGAATTGATGTGGATTTTATATCGTGTTCGCAGATTGTTCAAACTGTTAAACTTTGGATCGCATGGTATGGCAGTATTGAAGCTATTCGAAGTAAAGTTGTTGAAAAACGTATGCCTATGACAACAAAAAAAGTTCTGTATGAATATATTTCTACTTTATATGGTCATATTTCTTGACAGCATAAGGAAGCCTGCATCGGCGCTGATTTTCAATGCAGGGGTTACGCTACCGAAGCA
>SVMQ01000130.1 GCA_015067375.1 Oscillospiraceae bacterium
GGTATGCTCCTATATCGAGGGCAGCACGCTGCAGGAGCTGCTACAGAGCGGTCGTACATTCCCCTTGTCCGATACCGTCAGGATGATAAGCGACCTGTGCCGCGCGGTGGAGCATCTGCACAAAAACGGCATAATACACCGCGACATCAACCCCAACAATATAATTATCAATGAACAGAATGACATCGTGCTGATAGACTACGGCATAGCGCGGCAGTACACGGGAAAGCGCGATCAGGACACCACTGTATTCGGCACAGAGGGCTTTTCAGCGCCCGAGCAGTACGGCTTTCGTGAAACGCGGCGCACCGCGGATGTCTATTCCATAGGAATGGTGCTGAGGCAGCTGCTTAATTCGGCGGCGGATGGCTCGGTGACGCGCGAGGTACATCTGAGAAGGGTAGCCGCGCGCTGTACTGCATTCGACCCCGACAAGCGCTACGGCAGCGCGGAGGCTGTAAGACGCGCACTCAGGCAGTCGGGCTGCATCATCGCGGCAGTGGCGTCAGTCCTGCTGCTTGCAGCGGCGATAGTCGCGCTCGCGCTTTGTAAGCCTGCAGGCAGCGCCGAGGTCAATACATCGGCAGCGACGACATCGGCTGTCAAAGCGACGACATCATCTGTCACGACTACTACCACCGCGCTCCCGTCAGCTACGACTACTGCTGTCAAAACGACAGAAGCGACGACCGCTTCTTCAACGACTACGGCTGCAACCACGACTACAACAACTACAACAGCTACAACAGCTACAACAGCTGAAACCACTGTGACTACCGCAACGTCTGCTGCCACAGCCGCTTCTGCAACGACACAGACCACCACAGCGACCACTGCTGAAACAACGGCGGTCACAACTGCAAAAGCAACGACCACGACCGCAACGACTGCCGCAACAACGACCACAACGGCGGCTGCGACGGTCACTGCCACTGCACCGCCGCAGGAGCTGCATACGTCCGACATGGACAACCCCGATATCATCACGATAACCACGACCCTCAACGAGCATGGCAATCATGAGGACAGCTTTGACTACAGGTTTTTCGACGACCCGACAGTGCATGGCGAGTGGGTAGGCTACAGGGTGATCGACATTGACGTGCCTTTATATGAGCTGCCTGCCGAGCAGCTGACACAGTCAGAGCGAGAGGACACGCTTTATGAGCGGCTTTCCTTGCGTGATGGCGGCGCGGCAGATATCTTTTTCGCAAACGGCAGAAGTGTAGAGATAGACTGCTACTGGACTAACGGCTATATGATAATGGAGCAGACAGAGGGCACAGTGGCACAGCGTATGTTTACGGCGGTCATTGATGATGTTGAGTTCCTTTTTATGGAGTTCAAATCGGGAGATTACAGCAGGCGCGGCGAGGTATACTGTTGGTTCGTATACACGCGCGCATAGGCAGGTGTTTTGGTGAGATATGAGCTTGTGAGGCTGCTGAAGTCCTCGGACAGGGGCGATATACGGCTCGTGCGGGACGAGAGCGGCAGGCTGCTCGTGCAGCGATACAGGGATATGGACAGGCAGCTGACAGAGCGTCTGTGCGGACTGAAAAGCCCCTATGTTGCCGCGATACTGGGCAGCGGCGAGGACGAGGACGGCTTCTACACGATAGAGGAGTACATAGACGGCACTGCCGCCTGTGATATGCAGTTCACCGCGCGACAGGCGACGGACGTGCTGCTGCAGCTTTGCAGCGCGCTGAGGGCGGTGCATAATGCAGGCGTCGTACACCGCGACATAAAGCCTGCAAACCTCATGATAGACAAAAACGGGCGGCTGAAGCTGATAGATTTTGACACGGCGCGGCTTACCAAGCAGTATCAGAGCCATGACACGGGCTATCTCGGCACGATAGGCTATGCGCCGCCCGAGCAATACGGCTTCATGCAGACGGACTGCCGCGCGGATATCTATGCATTCGGCATGACGATGCAGGAGCTTCTCTGCGACAGCGCCGACAAGCCTGCTATGAAAAGGATAGTCCGCCGCTGCACTGCATTCGACCCCGAGCGCCGTTACAGCGATATCTCGCTCGTGGAGCGTGCGATACGGCGCGCGGCCTCAAAGCTTTCCGCGGTCGTGACAGCGGTCATCGGCGCGGTTGCTGTTGTAATAGTTATAGGAGCGGTCGTGCTGCTGTCGCACAAGGAGCCTGATGCAGCGCTGCAAGCGCCCATACAGAGCGCGGAAACCACAACAGAAGAAACACTTGCAACGAGCGAGGAAGTTATCCTGCCGACCGTGGACGCGCCCCCACAGACCGAGGAAGTTACAGTGCCGAGTGCGGAAGCTACAACAGAGGAAGCACCCACACTGACCGAAGATACCACGGCAGAGCAAACGCTCCCACCGACCGAAGAAGCACCGCAACCGACTGAGGAGATCATGACCGATGAAGTCCCCGACATCACCGAGGAAGCCCCCGAGCAGCTCATCACATCCGATATGCTGCAGCCGAACAGGATAACTTATGAAACGCTGCAGGACGAGAACGGTCGAAACTACGACAGCTTTGACTATGTGTTCTATGACGACCCGACATTATATGGGGAGTGGAAGCTGTTATCGTATATAGATGTAGACCGTCTGACGGCGCAGACAGTGTTTGAGGACTCCTACCCGCACATCGAGGAGTATGTATGGCAGCTGTTTACGGCGCACGATAACGGGGTGTGCAGGATAGGATACCGTGACGGCTCGTATGCGGACTACCGCTGGACGAACGGGTATCTTGTCAATGAGTCGGGCGACGGAACGCGTCTGGAGCGGCTGTTTACCGTCACGCTGGGCGGTGTGGAATACCTTATGCTGGAGCAGAAGCCTATGGGCAACCTGCGCTACGAGCCGCCGCACAGATATCTTGTGTTCAGAAGGCTCAGTGGGACATCATAAACAGGCAGAAGAAAAGACCTGAGAGGAGCATAGCCTTTCAGGTCTTTTGGTATTATATTCGTGTATCAGGCGGTGCAGGGCATGGCAAACAGACGACTGTTCAAGCCGCCTTTCCGTCAGGCAATATATCTGCCGTAAACTATGTCGATGAGTATCGCGTGCGCGTCAGCCTCGGTTATCAGACCGTTGCCGTCGTGGTCGCGCATTGCAGGATTGCCTGATGGCTCAATAAGCGCTATATCGCGCAGGATAGCCGAAGCGTCGAGCGCGTTCATCACACCGTCGTTGTTTACATCGCCGTCAAGAGTGCTGAAATCGAACAGCATAACGACATAATCGCCCTGCTCGCTGAGCGTGGGAAGCACAGCCTTTCCGTCCGCGTCAGTCTTGCAGATGCCTGCAAATTCAAGTCTGCCGTCGTCGTTCTTTCTGTAGATGTTGGCGTATATCGCGGCGCTTTCTGTGCCGAAGTCAACTGTCAGCACAGCAGGTACATCCACGCTGTAGGTGCGAAGCTGTATGCCCTCCTTGCCGAGCAGCTTTCCTGTCCTGAGGGAGGCTATCTTTGTAGCGCCGAGGTTTGCGTCACAGGGCTGCTCCACCAGTGCGCCGTCAAGGTACCAGCTTCTCATGTCGTCGATGACGAATGTAACGCGCGCGTCAACATCAGCGATGGCGCTGATGACATAGCTGGGTACGGTGTAGTTTCCGTTGAGCTGGATGGTTATCGCGCTGCCGTGGGGGAGCTTTCCTATAGCGATGGCTATCTGCTCCCAAGTGGATGGCTCGCCGTTAAGCGCGGGGGGCGGTGTTATGTAGGGGGTGAACGAATGACCGTTTCCGCCGCCGCCACCGCCGTTGCTTTCGTCATTTTCGTCGGACTTTGTAACGTATTCGGCTGATACTATCTCGCTGTCCTCGAAGCCGTCTGCAATTGCGACTGCTTTTACTGTAGCAGGCGCGTCAAGCTTGAATGCACCTGCGTAAAGGGTGCTTGCCGCGGTGGGGTCAGTGCCGTCGGTGGTGTAGTAGATGGCAGCGCCCTCAGTCGCACAGGAAATGGTTATTTCAAGATCGGCGCTGTAATTCGTTCCGCTTTCGGGAGAGAATACGGGAGAAGCCACGATGGGCAGCTCGGTTATCTTCACATCAAAGGTGGTGGTACAGCCGCTGTAGGTCACGGTGAGCGTGCATACGCCCGCAACGGAGCTGTCGAAGCCGCTGACCATCTTTTCGGTCAGCGCGTATATGCGGGTAGTGCGGTCGGACAGCCTTACCGCAAGCTTTCCGCCGGTAAGGTCAAGCTCTTCGCCAATGGCATACTTTGTGCGGTCGGGGAGCGTATCAATACGCACGGCACTGACCTCGACGCCCCAGAGCACGTTGTTCTGATCGTCTATCGCCCAGTCAGCCGACGCAAGAGCCGCAGTGCCAAACATCGCAGTCAGTACGATGACCGCAATTACGATGAAATATTTTAATCCCCTGTGCAGATGTTTCATGATGTCCTCCGATGCTTTCCTGTATTTTAAACATAATCTGTTATGTCTGTGTTATCAGCATACATCGTTATTATATCACTTTTTATTGGATAATGCAACAGTTTTTGACGATAGTTTTATGCGGATATGAAAACGGCTCCCGACGATGTCGGAAGCCGCTGTGTTATTTCTTTTCCTGCTCGTTTTTCCAGTAGATGAAGTGATAGCTCTCCAGTATCTGAAAGAACTTTGCAAGGCGCTCGTACAGGGGATGTGCCTTTTCACCGAAGTGCTGCTCCACAGGCTCACCGAAGTCGGTGATGCGCCTTTCGCCGTCGATGAGCGGCCAGATAAAGCTGCCCATCTCGTCGAGATGTATGTGTGATACCTTAGGCTTTTTCAGCAGCTTCTGTGCGATGCGGTTCATGACGCCCCTGTTTTCGATATCCAGTGTTACAGCGCCGTTTTCGTCAGCCGACCAGCTGATATGGCTGCTGTGAACGGGGATGTTTTCGAGATAGTTCTGCGTTATTTTTTCGTTGTGCTTAGATCTTTTTCTTCTCATTATTCTTTGTCTTCTTCCATACAGAGAACTTAAGCAGTGACAGCACGATCAGTGCGAACACTACAAGGCTGCCGATGTTGGAAACTACCTCGGGCAGACCGAGCTTGCCCGAAAGGTCGATCACCTTGTCTACGCCGAATACAGCGAGAAGCGCAAGCACGATGCCCACAAGACCCTCGCCGGCGATCATACCTGAGCAGAACAGGATGCCGTCATTCGTGACGGTCTTTTTCTTCTCCTCGTCGCCGCCGAACTTAGCCTTGTCGAATACCAGACGCACCAGACCGCCGACCATGATGCAGGCGTTGAGGTGAACAGGCAGATATACGCCGATAGCAAAGGGGAGAACGGGGATGCCGATGATCTCGATAACTACTGCGATGATAGCGCCGAGGATAACGAGATCCCAGGGGAGCTGTGCGCTCATTACACCCTCAACGATCATCTTCATCAGTGTAGCCTGAGGAGCTGCAAGCTCGTCGCCGCCGAAGCCCCATGCGGTATCCAGCAGGTACAGTGTACCGCCGATAGCCAGCGCCGCTGCAACAACGCCGATAACTTCTGCGATCTGCTGCTTCTTAGGTGTACAGCCGAGAAGATAGCCTGTCTTAAGATCCTGAGAGGTGTCGCCTGCGATGGCGGAAACGATACAGATGATGGAGCCGATGGCGATAGCAGATGTCATGCCGTCTGCGCCGCTTGCGCCTGTGAACTTCAGGATAAGTGTTGCGATAAGGAGCGTTGCGATAGCCATGCCCGAAACGGGGTTGTTGGAGCTTCCTACAAGACCTACCATTCTGGAGGAAACGGTAGCGAAGAAGAAGCCGAAAATTACGATGATGAATGCGCCGATAAGATTAACGGGGATAGCGGGTACGAGCCATACAGCCAGTGTAAGAACCGCGACAGCGCCGATAACGAGCTTCATGCTGACATCCTGCTCTGTTCTGAGCTTGGAGCCGCTGCCCTTGATGCTCATGTTCTTCATGGCATCTCTGAATGTGCGGATGATGAGGGGGAGCGATTTGATGAGGCTGATGATACCGCCTGCCGCAAGCGCGCCTGCGCCTATGTAGCGGACATAGCTGCTCCAGATACCGCTTGCGCCCTCTGCTTCATATACAGCCTGAATGGTGCGCTCTGTTTCGGGGTACATGATGATACCGCCGCCGAAAAGCACGATCATCGGAATGAGTACCATCCAGCTGAGTACGCCGCCTGCAAACATATAAGAGGAGATGCGCGGGCCGCAGATATAGCCTACGCTCATTACGGCAGGGTAGATCTGTGTGCCGATCTCGCCTGCGAAGCCCTTGATCCTGAGCGCTACCTCGCCGGGGACTGCCTTAAGACCGTCGATGACGAACTTGAATGCTGCAGCAAAGCCCATTCCTGCAAATACGGTGGACGCGCTTGAGCCGCCCTCCTCGCCTGCAAGAAGAACCTCTGCACAGGCTGTGCCCTCGGGGTAGGGGAGCACGTTATGCTCCTTTACGATGAGCGCGTTACGAAGCGGTACCATGAAGAATACACCCA